>JBBIRY010000001.1:0-15000 GCA_037441605.1 Actinomycetota bacterium
CCGGTTATGATCAAGCCGTCTACAAGAAGGCCTATCTCCCTTGCTATGCTCTCGGCTGTCAGCTTGTGGTCTCCAGTTATCATGACCACCCGTATGTTTGCTTTCTTGCAGGTCTCTATCGCCTCATACGCTTCTTTCCTAGGCGGGTCGAGCAGTCCAAGCAAGCCCAAAAAGACGAGATCTCTTTCGAGGTCTCTTTCGTCTTCTTTTTCAACACCTTTAAAGGCTAAGGCCATCACTCGGTATCCTTGGGCCGCCAATGATTCACCCATCGAAAGGAGCTCTTCTCTAGAAGCATTATTCAGCTCGCGCATCTCGCTCTCGATAAGCATGGTGCTCGACTGGGCGATCACGGCCTCGGGAGCACCCTTGGTCAAAGCGACAAAACCAAAATCCCCCGCGAAGGGGAAGGCCTCGCTCGCCCTGTGGAGCGTAGTCATCTCTTTGCGATCCGAATCGAAGGGGATCTCGGCTACTCTGCTCAATCTCTCTTCCAAAAGGCTCTTGTCGAGACCAAATTCCATAGCCGCTTTGAGAAGGGCCGCCTCCGTCGGTTCGCCGACGAGGTCGCCCCCGGAGAGCCTGGCATCGTTGCAAAGGGAAGCCGCAACAAAAAGGGCCCTTAAGTCGTCGCTCACCCCTTCGGGCGAAGGTTGCCCAATGAGATTATCGAGCTGAACGAGTCTGTTCGAAATATAGATGGGCCTTACGGTCATCTTGTTAAGCGTCAAGGTGCCGGTTTTGTCGGTGCAGATAACCGAGGTTGATCCAAGAGTCTCGACCGCGTGGAGCCTGCGGATGAGGGCATTATTTTTGGCCATGCTCTGAACGCCGAGAGCCAAGGAGACCGTCACGATGGCCGGTAGCCCCTCTGGGATAGCGGCCACGGCCAGGCTGACCGCCGTCAGGAACATTATAGAGAGGTCCTTGCCCCCCCAGGCTCCAACGCCAAAGACTATGGCGCATATCAATAGACAGATAAGGGCGATCGTCTTGCCGACCTTCTTCAACTCCACCTGGAGCGGGGTCTTCTCGTCTGAGGCCATGATCGACTCGGCTATCTTGCCCATCTCGGTCAAGCGACCCGTCGCAGTGACGACTGCCTTGGCCCGTCCGCTCTTGACCGATGTCCCCATGTAGAGCATATTTCTTCTGTTCCCAAGGGCCAGCGATTCATCGCTCAGACCCTCGGCCGTTTTGGCTTCGGGCAGAGACTCCCCTGTGAGCGAGGCTTCATCAATGTAGAAGACGGCGCAATCGATTATTCGTCCGTCTGCCGGTACCGAATCGCCCGCTTCCAGGAGAATTATATCTCCGACCACGATATCTTCGGCGGCAATCACGCTCTCTTTGCCGCCCCGGATCACCCTCGCCGTCGGAGCGGTCATCTTCTTTAAGGCCTCCATCGCCTTCTCGGCCCTGTACTCCTGGACGAAACCGAGCGTCGCATTCAAAAAAAGGATTACGAAGATGGCTATGGCATCGACCATCTCTTTCAGAAACAAGCCGGCTATTACGGCCGCCGCAATGAGGACCCATATCATGAAGTCATTGAATTGCGATAGAAAGAGAGAGACCGGCGATATGATCTCGGCTTCAGCGAACTTGTTAGGGCCTTGCTCGGAAAGCCGCCTCTTTGCCTCGCCGGTCGAAAGGCCCACCATGCTCGAAGTCTTAAGCAAGGTAATTGCATCGCCTCCCTCTTTTGTGTGCCAAACATTCATGTTGCTCAAATCGCCACCTTCTAGTAAATTATCCTTGCGGGTTAATTTGCTCAAATTGCTATTAAAACAGAAATAGAATATCAGAAGAGTCCTTTGTGTAAAGCGGGTGCGGCTTATTTTCGACAACTTGATTGAGACGTCCTTGCATGGCAAGTGGGCACGATTTGTTCCTTTACGATAGAATGTTGTCTGAACACTAAATCAAAGGAGGATGTATGGGAGACAGGATTACACTAAGTGTCATCAAGGCCGACGTGGGTGGATATGTCGGCCACTCTTCAGTTCACGAAGATCTGCTAGCTGAATCCGCTGGCGAACTGGAAAAAGCCAAGAAGGCGGGACTTCTGATAGATGTCCATTGCGGCCACGTTGGCGACGACATAGCTCTGATCATGACTCACGATCATGGGACCGACAACGAAAGGATCCACAAGTTCGCTTGGGAAACCTTTGAGAAGACAACCGAAGTGGCCAAGAAGCTCAAACAATACGGAGCCGGTCAAGACCTATTGTCGGACGCCTTCTCGGGAAACCTGAAGGGCATGGGTCCCGGCTACGCCGAGATGGAGTTCGAAGAGAGGAAGAGCGAGCCCATTCTGATCTTCTTAGCCGACAAAACAGAGCCGGGCGCCTGGAATCTGCCCCTCTATAAGATGTTCGCCGATCCCTTCAACACCATTGGCCTGGTCATCGATCCCAACATGCACGACGGCTTCAACTTTGAGGTCGTCGACATGATGGAACACAAGAAGGTAATATTCTCCTGTCCCGAGGAGCTATACAACATGCTCATCTTCATCGGAGCTCCTTCCAGGTTCGCCATCAAACACGTCTATCGCAAGAGCGATAATGAGGTCGCAGCCGTCACTTCCACCCAAAGGCTCAATCTTATGGCCGGCCGTTACGTCGGCAAGGACGACCCGGTCATGATAGTCCGCTCCCAAAGCGGCATGCCGGCGGTCGGCGAGGCAGTCGAGCCCTTCGCCTTTCCCCACACCGTGGCCGGTTGGATGCGCGGCTCTCACCACGGTCCCCTCATGCCCGTCTCGGTCAAAGAGGCCAATCCGACCAGGTTCGACGGTCCGCCAAGAGTCGTCTCCTTGGGCTTTCAAATCTCTGGCGGCAAACTGGTTGGTCCGCGCGATATGTTCGACGATCCAAGCTATGACAATGCCAGGCAGAAGGCCTTGGATGTGGCGGATTACCTCCGCGCCCACGGTCCGTTCGAGCCCCATCGCCTCCCCTTGGACGAGATGGAGTATACGACGATGCCAGTGGTCATGGAGAAACTCAAAGACAGGTTCGTTCCGGGAGAGTAATTTTGATAGAAAGCCGACAATATTCTGGAGGCGACCCATTATGGGTCGCCCCCACGACCAACCCGAGGAGGAAGTTTTCGCTTGAAAAGGTATGTAAGGTACTTTCTTCCGAAGGCAACCCGTAATTTTTCTTTGATCATCATCGGCATAATGGTCTTAAATGGCTTTCCGCTTGGAAGCCAACTCATTGAGCTTGGCAAAGAAAGCCAGGGCCTCATGCTCGCCCTCCTTACCCTTTACCTTTTTTTAGCCGCTTTAACCTCATATGTAGAATATCACGGCATCGGTCCCCAAGACGGTGTCTTTCGGCACGGGCCAAGTGCCCCGGTCGTCTCACTCACCTTCGATGACGGGCCCAGTCCCAGCAATACCCCGCAAATTTTGGATATCTTAAAGGAGAAGGGGGTCAAGGCGACCTTCTTTTTGACCGGCAGCTACGTCGAGCTTTATCCCAAGATAGCCAAAAGGATAGCCGACGAGGGTCATGAGATAGGCAACCACACCTACACCCACCTCTCCATGTACTTCGCCAAAGACAAAGCCGTAATGGACGAGATCGAGCGGACCGATGAGGCCATCTTTAAGGCAACCGGGCTAAGGCCCAAAATCTTCAGGCCTCCACGCGGCTTTACTAGAACCAAAACAAGAAGAAGTTTAATCGACAGAGGATATCAAGTTGTGCTCTGGTCTTTGAGCTCTCTTGATTGGAGGGGAGTAAAGCCCAAGGCGATTCTGTGGCGGATCAAACTCTTCGTGCGAGGCGGGGCCATAGTCCTCTTTCATGACAACGGCTCCTTCATCGGGTGCAAGCCCAAAAAGAGGGAGAACACGATAAGGGCTCTACCCGAGGCGATCGACTTCCTGTTTGCCGAAGGCTACCAACTCATCAAGGTATCAGAAATGCTGGGCCTCTTCGAAGAGGCGGCCCTGTTGCCTGAGGCTTAAAATCCCAAAAGCTCAACCGGTTTTTTGAAAAACGAGGGGATCTTTTGGCCACCATTCTTATCGCCCCAGACAAGTTCAAAAGATCGCTTTCCGCACATGAGGTCGCCCTATCTTTAAGGGAGGGCATCTTAAAGGCGAGGCCGAGCTGGAAGGTCATCCCATGCCCACTTGCTGACGGCGGCGAGGGGACAGCCGAGGTGCTTGCCAAAAGCCTAAAGGGACAAATGATCGAGGTCAAAGTCAAAGGCCCCTTGATGGCCGAGACGGCCGCCTCTTTCGCCCTAATCGAAGCCGATCCAAGTCAAGGCGGAGTCAAGACCGCAATAGTTGAGATGGCCAGCGCATCCGGACTCTCCCTGCTGTCAAAAGAGAGGCGAAACCCTCTCCACACAACGACTTTTGGCAGCGGCGAGCTAATCCTTTCCGCCCTTGAAGAGGGGGCAAAAAGGGTCATCATCGCCATCGGCGGGAGCGCAACCAACGACGGCGGCATGGGCATGGCGCAAGCCCTTGGGGCCAGATTCTTCGACAAAGACGGCTTTGAGCTCGGAATTGGTACCGGTGCCCTTCTTGAAAGGGTTCACAGCATAGATATCACGGGTCTTTCTCCTAAAATAGAGGGGGTCGATTTTCTGATCGCCTCAGATGTCAAAAATCCTCTCTTCGGACCAGAAGGGGCCGCCTTCACCTACGCTCCCCAAAAAGGGGCAAGTCTCGAAGAGGCCGAAAGGCTCGATTTGGGTTTGAGAAATTTTGCCAAGGCGATTGAGAGAGAGCTGGGCAGAAAGGTTGCCGATGAGCCCGGAGCAGGAGCGGCCGGGGGACTTGGAGCCGGTTTGATAGCCTTCCTTGGGGCCAAAATGAGACTTGGAATCGACCTTGTCATCGAGGCCGCCGGCCTTATGGGTCTCATCGATCAGGCCGATCTGGTCATAACCGGCGAAGGCAAACTCGATCGCCAGACCCTCTTTGGCAAAGTTCCGATCGGCATTTTAAATCTTGCCAAAGAGAGGGGCAAGCCATGCGTCATCGTGGCCGGCATGATCGAAGGCGATATCGACAGAAGGCTGACGGAGGAGGGGGCGATTGCGGTCTACTCGCTTCTGGAGAGAGCCGGCGGCAGCGAAGAGGAGTCGATGGAGGGGGCGGCCGCCCTCCTTGAAGAGATCGGTCAAGAGATAGCCAAAAAGCAATCCACGACCGAAGCGGTTTGAAGAGCCCCCCGCTTTATGCTAAACTCTTTTTAGCCATACCATACCCTTTCTTAATGGAAGGAGGTGATTTGATTGTTTGACATGAGAATGCACCGTTGGTACTGCTGCAAAGCGGAAGGCGGCTGTCCATGACGACGCCAAAGAGATACATCATTCCATCGAGCCTAAGGGCTCATGCTAAAGGGAGGGCAGAGCCCTCCCTTTAGGTTTTCATCTTAAGCTCAAGAAGCCCTATCGGCAGACAAGCCTTACCGCTTCCGCAAAACCCTCGCCCATCTCCCCACGGGTTACGAAGACGTTATCGTATTTAAGCACCTCTTTTTCAAGCTCAGCGTTCTCTCTGGAGTTTAAGGCGTTCCTTACGAGAAAGAAAGCTCCGACATGCTCGGCCATGGCAATATCCGAGACGGCGTCGCCGATCGCAACGGCCGAAGTTCTATCCATTCCCCTAATCTCCATATCCCTTGCCACCCCGCTCGCCTTCGAGGTCGCCTTGGGCATCAAGTGGTAGGCATGGATCTCTTCAAGGGATTCGTCGAGCGACCCTCTCCGGCCTATTACTCCGTTATCGATGATCTTGAGGTCTTCATAGCCCTCCTCTTTAAGCAGGGACCCGGCTTCGTCTGTGTCGATAAGCCCCCTAAAGACGTGAGTGCAGTTTCTCCCTTTGGACCAAGGGGTATGATATTCGAGCCGCCCATTGTAATGACCAAAGAGAAGCTCTATGGCGCCGGAGGCGGCTATGGTCTCATAAAGGCTTGCTCCCACCTCTTTGGCATTTGGGTAATTCTCGACGATCTCATCCCCGCAGCCGTAGACTATCTCGCAGCCCATCTCGGCGATGTAATTGCTAAGACCCATAAGGCGGGCGTCTCCAAAGAGCTGGCGGGCGCTTCTGCCCGAGACCATGACGATGTCGACCCCCTTCTCTTTTGCCAAAATGATGGCCTCGGCTGCAGCTAAAGTATGACCGCCGCCGGGTGTGGCAAAGAGAGAACCCCTCGGCCCAACCAAGGTCCCATCGACATCCGTATAGACCACTTTGACATCGCCCACCAAGTCTCTGATGAGATCGATATTATTTTTAAGACTCCTTCTTTCCAAAAGTTCATCCAAAAATCTCGGCTCCCCTTTCACTCCTTGAGCGATCATTCTTCATAGCTTAGCATAGTATTGTTAAAGAGTTTAGAAAGGGGAGCCGATGAAGGTACTGATGGTAGTCGCCAAGAATAATTTCAGAGATGAAGAGTATCTTGAGCCGAGGCGAATCTTAGAAGAAGCGCAGATCAAGGTTCTGGTCGCCTCCTCATCGAAGGGGCAGGCGGTTTCGATGCGAGGACTAAAGGTTTCTGTCGACCTTGATCTATCACAGGCCAACGCCGAAGGCTTCGATGGCATCATCTTTGTGGGCGGAGGAGGAGCGAGGGAGTTCTTCGAAGATAAGGCCGCCTTGAGCCTGGCCAGAGCTTTCTTTGGAGGCGGAAAGGTCACCGCCGCCATCTGTATCGCTCCGGTGATCCTGGCCAACGCCGGACTCCTTAAAGGCAAAGGGGCAACCGTCTTCGGCTCGGTGAGGGGAGAGCTTGCGGCCAAAGGGGCGATTCTCCTCGATGATGATGTGGTCACCGAGGGAAGGCTCATCACGGCGGACGGACCGGCCGCTGCGACCAAGTTCGCTCAAGCTATAGTCAAAGCGCTTCGAGGTTGAAAGGCGGAAGAGCAGGTCTGGTGCCCCCGGCAGGAATCGAACCTGCGACACAAGGTTTAGGAAACCTTTGCTCTATCCCCTGAGCTACGGAGGCCCAAAATGGAATTATAGAGCCGTGGCCGACCTCGGTCAACCTCTTCTTCTCAAGGCCATCCCGATCAGGCGCTCAACCAAATCGCCATAGTCGATTCCCGCTGCGGCCGCCGCCATGGGCAAAAGGCTGGTTTCGGTCATGCCCGGTCCGGTGTTGAGCTCAAGGACCATCGGACCATCCTTTTCCGAAAGGATCATGTCGATTCTGGATACATCACGGCAGAGCAAGGTCTTATGAACCTTAACCGCAAGCTCTTGAATGGTCTTTGTCTCCGCCTCGCTCAGGCGGGCCGGAACGAAGTATTTGGTCTCACCCATAGAGTACATCGCCTCAAAATCGAAGAAATCCTTCTCCGTCACGATCTCGACGATCGGCAGAGCTTTTGGCTCCCCATCCTCTTCCAGAATGCTGACCGCAATCTCCTTGCCCAAAATGTACTTTTCCACCAAGACCTTCTTGTCGTAGCTTAAGGCTCCGAGCAAGGCTTCAGCCAGTTCCTGGCGCTCTTTGACGTATTTGATACCGAGGGCCGAGCCCTGTCTGGCCGGCTTGACGATCAAGGGCAGACCTATCTTCTTTATCACCTCGGCCAGAGCTCCAGAAGCGCCCATCTCTTTGAAGGCGCCTTCGCTCAAGGAGACGAACGGGGCCGTTGGTATCGATGCTATCTGGAAGATCTCTTTGGAGATGGCCTTATCAAAACCGATGATGCTGGAGTAGACACCCGGCCCCGTGTAGGGAATATCGAGTATCTCCAGAAGCTCTTGGACCGTGCCATCCTCGCCATATTTGCCGTGAAGGGCGATGTAGACGACATCCGGCTTCTCTTGCTTGAGCAGATCGACAAGGTTCTCATTTACATCTATCTGGACTATCGGATAGCCCTTCGTCTTCAGGGCCTCCGAGACCCTGTGACCGCTCTTGAGTGAGACCTCCCTTTCGAGCGAACGTCCGCCCATCAGGACGGCAACCTTAGGCTTAGCCATCTCTCCTCCTAAACTTTTGGTCAATCATCGGTTCTTGTCGTCATCTATGTGCAGCTTCTTGGTGAAGGTTTCGTAGAATTTCATCTGTGATTCGATCAGCTTGCCTAGCCTTGCGATTCCCTCTCGGATGCTATCCCTGTGGGGATATGAGAAGTTCAGGCGCATAGAGTTTTTGCCGCTGCCATCGGTGAAGAAGGCTTCGCCCGGAACGTATGCCACCTTGGCCTGGTCGATCGATTCGGCCAGCATCTCCGAGGTATTCATATAGGACGGCAAGGTGACCCAGAGAAAGAGGCCGCCCATCGGTCGAGTCCACCTTGCCTCGGGCGGGAAGAATTCCTCCAAGGCGGCCAGCATAACATCCCGCCTCTCTTTATAGAGGTCGGTCTGGATCTTAAGATATTTTTGCCAAGGACAGGTGTTGAAGTACTCCTCGACCACCCGCTGGGAGAATGAGCTCGAACATAAATTGGCCGCCTGCTTGGCGAAGTTGAGCTTCTCTAAGATCGGCCGGGGCGCGGCGATCCAACCCAGGCGGACGCCCGGCGAGAATATCTTGGAGAAAGTGCTCATGTAGACGATCGAATCATCCATCGATTTCATGGTGGCAATCGGGTTCCCGTCAAAACGGAGCTGGCCATAGGGGTTATCTTCGATCACCAAAAGAGAATGGTCGCTAGCGAGTTCAACTATCCTTTTTCTTCTCTCCAAAGAGAGGGTTACCCCGGCCGGGTTGTGGAAGGCCGGAACGAGGTACAGGAACTTGGGTCTCTTTCCCCCTTTTTTGAGGTCGCCGAGCAACCTTTCGAGCGGTTCTATCTGAATGCCGTCGTCATCTAAGGGAACGGAGAGAAAATTAGCCTGGTAGCTCGAGAAGGCTTGGATCGCTCCAACATAACTTGGTCCCTCGACGATAATATCATCTCCCGGATTTATCAGGATTTTTCCCAAGAAATCCAAAGCTTGCTGGCCGCCGTCGGTTATGATGATCTCGTCCACGTCGACGGTCATGCCGTCATTCTTCATTAGGGAGACTATTCTTTCGCGCAGACCCAGGTGTCCATCGGACGAGCCGTACTGAAGGGCAGCTGCCCCCTCTCTCTCAAGAACTCTTCTTGTGGCTTCGGCGATGAGGTCCATCGGCAGGCTTCTTGTGTCGGGCATGCCGCCGGCAAAGGAGATTATGTCCGGACGAGAGGCAACAATAAAAAGGTCGCGGATGACCGAGGACTTTAAGGCCTGAGCCCGCGTAGAATATAAATCTTTCCATTTATCCAGCCGTATCTCCGGAGCCATGAATACTCCAAATCACCAGATTAACCAAATCCAGCTAAAATTGAGCCCTCTAGCTTTGTAAATAAAAGTGAGCCAATCTTATACCAGCCTCTTTTTTGTGTCAAACTTGACCAGCTAATAAAGGGCGACCATATTGCGTAGCCAAAAAGAAACTACTGATTTGAAAATATCGGCTTACTTGTCTAAAATCGAAAATGTAGCCATTAAGCTTTACCAAAGGAGGATGATATGTCCAAAGAAAAAAGCTCTCCGGTAAAGACGCTTTTCGGGTTCTTGGCGGGCGTCATCTCGGGGGCAACCCTCGGGCTTCTTCTCGCTCCAAAGTCTGGCAAGGAGACCAGAGAGGAGCTTAAAACCAAAGGCGAAGAGCTCTTTGTGGTTAGCAAGGAGGACTTGGCCAAAAAGACCAAAGAACTCAAGATAAAGGTGGACGAGGTTACTAAGGACTTAGAAAAAGGGATCGAAAAGCTCAAACCGCACGAAAAGAAGGAAGCCGAACCGAAAGAGGGGGAAGGCGGCGAAAAGAAACAAGAGGCCAAACCCAAGAAAGGTTCTGCTAAAAAATAAGTCCTTCTCCAACAACTTTGTCTTTACCAGCGATGAAAAAGGATTGAGAGTGGAGCGGGAAACGGGTCTCGAACCCGCGGCCTTCAGCTTGGGAAGCTGACGCTCTACCAACTGAGCTATTCCCGCACGAAAAGGATTATACAGCAAGCCTTTCCAAGTTGTTAAGTCTGGGCCAAAGGAGAGCTCAAGGCCGAGATTTGCGCCTATTTAGAAAGAAGAGAAGGGCCGAAGAGAGACCCAAACCCAGAGCCCAATAGATTCTCTCGGTCTCGATCGGGCGTTCTATCGCCTCGCCCGGGTCGATGATCGCAAGTGAGATTGCGTGAATATCCATATCTCCGCCATGCTCTGGGCAAGCCGCATTGAAGGTTCCGACAACACGTACCAAGTCCCCCCAGTTGTCATAGTTGCCAAGGGTTGTGATCTTGGCGGCTTCGTTGGCCGGGAGCCATACAGCCATTCCTGAATTATAACCACTAAGCTTGCGCGATCTCATCTTTCCGTATTGGTCATCGTTTAGATGTATCCAGGCGTTGTCGCCTCTGACCATGATGTCGCCAATCGCTTCCCCTTCGAAGGTGATCACCTGCCCATCGTAGGCTTTATGCTCCTCAATGAGCTCAGTTGAGGATGTCAGGGCCAAGGCGGAGCTTGTTGGCAGCAAGAATAAAACCAGGAGCGAAACGAAGGAAACGGCTATATGAGGTCTTTCTCTTTTCATCATCACTTTCCCTTTACCGAGGCGTACATGAAGCCGACGAGACCGAATATGGCCATGAACTCGAGGCGTCCCATCCACATGGCCAATATATAAACTACCTTCATCAGAGCCGGCATGGCTGGTGAGGTTACGCCGCAAGAAAGGCCCGAATTGCTGCCAACCGAGACGGCATCAAAAAGAGACTCCACAAAGGGGTAGCGGTAATATACTCCAACCAAAGTTGTTACCGTATATATCATGATATATGAGAGAACGATCAGCATGGCACTCCGTATGTGTCCATCGTCTAAGACCACATTTTTGATGTGGTGCATCTTTTCTACGATCACTGCCGACTCTGGCGCCAAGATACCCCGTATCTCTTTTACCAGCGCCTTGAAGATTACGCCCATGCGCAGCCCCTTAAAGCCGCCCGCCGTCGAGCAAGCCGAAGCCCCAATAGCCATAGCCATGGTGACGCCTATCATTCCCATTTCGCCCCATTGGCGAACGAAGGCACGGGCCTGTATCGTCATGAATCCCGTTGTGGTGTGGGCCGAAGATATCTGATAGAAGGCTTTTCTGAACATGGCAACTGCCTCTGGGTAGACGCCCATCCTTATTAGGCCGACTGTGGTTATTGCAAGGGCGATGCTCAAGGTTATGGTGAATGAAATGATCTCGATATTACGATAGATCTCTTTTCGGTTTTTAGTCCAAACGGCCCAGTGGAGGGCGAAGTTGAACGATCCGATTATGAAAATGATGATCGAGGCCATCTCGAAGAAAAGACTGTGATAATAAGAGGTATTTAAGGATTGAGGGGCAAAGCCGCCCGTACTCCAGGCGCCCATGAAGATCCAGACGGAATGGAGGAGTCCTCTAACCGGAGGCATGCCTTCAAAAAGGGCGATCACCCAAAGGACCAACGATCCGGCTACCAGATAGCTCAAACTGATAAGCCAAATAGCCCGAGCAGTCTGGATGACGTTGGGAAGGAGCTTCTCGTCCTTTCCCTCGCCCACATATATTTTAACAACGCCTCCGCTTCCGCCGACCAGAAATGTTAAAGCTATGACGATTATTCCTTGGCCCCCGGCATAAGTTAAGAGGTGGCGCCACATATTCAATGCGTGAGAAATATGGTCCAAATCCTGAAGAAGAAAGAGGCCGGTCGTGGTGTAGCCGCTCATAAGATCGAAACAGGCATCTAAAAAGGAGGCGAAGTGACCGCTTAAGTAATGGGGGATCGCTCCAAGGAGCATGGCCAAAAGCCAGGAGAAAGAGGCGACGACCATACCTTGGAGCCAGCTCAGGTCGTGATCGGTCTTGAAGAAGAGCTGCATTGAAAGGCCGAGAGTAAAGCAAGAAAATATACCGATCATAAAATCCAAAGCCGGGTTCCATTCGGCAAAGATCAAGGCAGTGACCAGAGGCAAGATCATTAATAAGCCGACACCAAAGATTATCTTGCCGCTATAGAAGGCGATATTTTTGTAATCGAGGATCCTGGGTCTCTGTATCACGTCTGCCAACTCACAATGGTCGCTATGATTAAAAAGGCCAGGGCGGAAAGGAAGAGAGCGGCCAGAACCTCGATAGCCATACCGGAAAGGTAGCTTAAGATCGAATCGATAAAGCTTCTCTTTTTCATGACTCCCCGGTAAGGGTCCTCTTGAGTTCTTTTTCTTGCCCGGTCCTGGTTATAGCGATGACCAAATCTCCGGCCTCAAGCGTGGTGTTTCCGGTTGGTATTACGACGTCGTCCCCCCGGACTATGGTCGCGATGACGCAGTCTTCGGGCAGTTCGAGCTCGGCGATCTTCTTATCACAAACGGTGCAGCGATCGGTCGGTAGCTTTACCTCGACCAGCGAGATTTGACCCTTCTTCATGGTGTAGAGGGTTATGACATCACCAATGGTCGCCTCCTCTTCGATGAGGCGCGAGATGATGGTGGTAGAGCTTATGGCGTCGATGCCCATGCGGTGAAATATTCGCTCGTTTTTGGGATTATTGACCTTGGCGACCGTCCTTGGAATATCGAAAGTGACTTTGGCGAGTTCGCAAGCGACCAGGTTATCATCATCATCTCCGGTCACCGAAGCGAAGACATCGGCGTGGGACATCCCGGCGTCTTCCTGGGCCGACACATCGCAGCCATCGCCGTTTATGACGAGCACATTCTCAAGGTTTGTAGCCAGCTTTTGACAGAGGGAGACATCCCGTTCGATCAGGGCGACGCTATGCCCCTTCTTGCTCAGCTTGCCGGCCAAGAAGGAACCGACTTTGCCGCCACCGCTGATTACGATATACATATATATTGTCCTCCTAATGCTGGAAGAGCCTGGTCATCTTAGGGATGGCCCAACGGCGAACGGTGCAAAAGATACGGTCATGCTCTTTAATGGGGGTCTCTTTGTTGGGAAGGATGGCTTCGCCCTTTCTCATGATGGCCGATATCCTAACCTCGTCTTCGACTTCGATCTCGCCCACTGTCTTATTCCCCAAGCTCTTACCCGCCTTCAGCTCGATCAATTCCACGTCGCTTCCGATCCGAAGGTGGCGGCTGTGGCCCCTGATTATCTTATCCAAAATTCGCTCGGCGGTCAGCAGGGTTCCGCAGACATACTCCAACCCAAGTTGCTGGTAGGTCCGTTCTTTCTCGGGGTTATAGAGGCGGGAGATGGCTCTCTCCACGCCGAAGAGCTTGGTTACCATCTCGGTTATCATGAGGTTCGTATTGTCTAAATCGGTTACGACGGCCACCGCGTCGGCCTTTTCAACTCCCGCTTCTTGTAGGACCTCTTCATCGAAGCCCATGCCTTCAATAGCCAGGCCGTTGAAGGTGGAGCCCAGGCGCCTGAAGGAGGAGGAGTCCTTGTCGATGACGACCACATTATGGCCATCTCTGGCTAAATCTTTAGCGAGCTGTGATCCGACGCGGCCACAACCGATGACTATAACATACATATTAAGTCTCCAAAGAGCTTGCTTTTTTAACTTATTTTAGCAATGATAGACCCGTCAAAAGGGGCTGTCAATCATTTTTTCGGCCAAGAAAAATGGCTGTTAGCCCACAAGGAGGCGCGATGGAAGAGGGGGCTTTGCCTAGCAAGGAGTCGCTTCGAAAGGCTGGGCTTAAGGTAAGAGGCGACCTTGATGCGGCCACAAGAAAGAAGAAGAGCGAGGAGATCGCAAGGCAATTCTTTTCGATGAAGGAAGCAAGAGGGGCCGAAACGATAGCCTTCTATATATCATGCAAAGATGAGGTCGAGACGGAGGCTATGATAAAAAGGGCTATCGAAATGGGCAAGAGGGTCGCTGCCCCGGTTGCACGGGTCGGCGAGCGCAGGCTCGATATGGTTTATCTCTATGATTTTGAAGAAGGGGTCAAGGAGGGAGCCTACGGCATACTTGAGCCGATCGAGGGGAGCGGACCTACGCTCAAGGCGGAAGAGATAGATGTAATCATCGTGCCGGCCTTGGCCTTCGATCGGACCGGAGCGAGGCTCGGCTACGGCTGCGGCTACTACGATAGGTTTTTGAAGAGGCTGAAGGACGAAGCTGTCAAAATAGGACTCGCCTTTGAGGTTCAGATGGTAGACGAAGTTCCCTTCGAATCCCACGATGAGAGAGTCGATTATATAGTGACCGAAACCGGAATCATTGGGTCTTTTGGGGACCAGCCATAGGGCTGAATAATATTCGGCTTTAAGTTGTAAGTTTGCCGATATAACATTAACCAAAGTTTGGGGTGAAGTTAGATTGACACCCCACCTCGTGGTGCTATAATTAAAAGGCGGTCATTAAACACACCTTGTTTGGAGTGGTTTGATTGACAATTTGCTCGATGGGGGCGACAAAAATATAGGGGTCTCTTAAGGGAGCACTAAGCCAACCTCTTGTTTTTGCCGCCGAGTTTGAAAGGCGGTAATTTTTTTGCCTTTTTTAAACTTTGTTATTGACAGAGGATAACCCATCTGTTAGCATTTCTCTTTGCGTTTATCGGTCTTTGAAAACTAAACAGTATTGTAAAAAGCTTACAGCTTAGCAGCTAGCGGATCTCTATCAGCTTTTAGCTGATGAAAAAAGCAAGTTAAACTCGTTAAACCTCGGCCATCGCTTTTAGCGGCGGCCGATAAGTTTCAACGGAGAGTTTGATCCTGGCTCAGGACAAACGCTGGCGGCGTGCCTAACACATGCAAGTCGAACGGACTCGTCTCATGAAGCTTTACGCAGATTGAGGAGTGAGTTAGTGGCGAACGGGTGAGTAACGCGTGAGCAATCTGCCCTAAAGTCTGGGATAACTCGGGGAAACTCGGGCTAATACCGGATACCTTTGAACCCTCGCATGAGGGAGCAAAGAAAGGCCGCAAGGCCGCTCTAGGATGAGCTCGCGTTCCATTAGTTTGTTGGTGGGGTAACGGCCCACCAAGACCGCGATGG
>JBBIRY010000001.1:17500-99783 GCA_037441605.1 Actinomycetota bacterium
AAGGAAGTGGAAGCGCACAGACAGCCAGGATGTTGGCTTAGAAGCAGCCACCATTTAAAGAGTGCGTAACAGCTCACTGGTTAAGCGAGTCTGCGCCGATAATTTTCGGGGCTCAAGTCCACCACCGAAGCTACGGACTTATCTTTTAGATGAGTGGTAGAGGAGCATTCCCTACTGGATGAAGTCGATTCGTAAGGATCGGTGGACGGTAGGGAAGAGAGAATGCTGGCATAAGTAGCGAGAGACGGGCGAGAAACCCGTCCGCCGTAAACCCAAGGTTTCCTGGGGAAGGTTAATCCGCCCAGGGTTAGTCGGGACCTAAGGCGAGGCCGAGAGGCGTAGTCGATGGACAACTGGTAGACATTCCAGTACCACCGAGTCGTGACAAAGACACAATGGGGTGACGCAGTAGGGTAGGTTAAGCGCGGCGTTGGTCGTCCGCGTCCAAGCGTGTAGGGGGTCGAGATAGGCAAATCCGTTTCGACATTAACCCCAAGGCGTGATGGGGAGCCGATTGAGGTGAAGTAACTGATCCCACACTGACAAGAAAAACCTCTAGTGAGCGACTAGGTGCCCGTACCCCAAACCGACACAGGTGGGTGGGGAGAGAATCCCAAGGCGATCGAGTAATCCCTCGTTAAGGAACTCGGCAAAATTACCCCGTAACTTCGGGAGAAGGGGTCCCTCATTAGCGTGATTGCCCTGCGGCATGAGCGTGAAGGGGGCGCAGTGAAATGGCCCAAGCGACTGTTTACTAAAAACACAGGTCTCTGCTAAGTCGAAAGACGATGTATAGGGGCTGACGCCTGCCCGGTGCCGGAAGGTTACGAGGAGATGTCAGCGAGCCGCAAGGTGAGCGAAGCATTGAATCTAAGCCCCGGTAAACGGCGGCCGTAACTATAACGGTCCTAAGGTAGCGAAATTCCTTGTCGGGTAAGTTCCGACCTGCACGAATGGCGTAACGATTTGGGCGCTGTCTCAACGAGGAGCTCGGCGAAATTGTATTACTCGTGAAGATGCGAGTTACCCGCAACAAGACGGAAAGACCCCGTGAACCTTTACTGTAGCTTGACATTGAATTTTGGTATATCTTGTGCAGGATAGGTGGGAGGCTTTGAAGCTGGGGCGCCAGCCTCGGTGGAGCCACCCTTGAGATACCACCCTTGGTATATCGGAATTCTAACCTCATACAGTTATCCTGGTGAAGGACAGTGTCAGGTGGGCAGTTTGACTGGGGCGGTCGCCTCCTAAAATGTAACGGAGGCGCCCAAAGGTTCCCTCAGCACGGATGGCAATCGTGCATAGAGTGCAAGGGCATAAGGGAGCTTAACTGTAAGACCTACAAGTCGAGCAGAAACGAAAGTTGGGCCTAGTGATCCGGCGGCACTGAGTGGAAGGGCCGTCGCTCAACGGATAAAAGGTACTCCGGGGATAACAGGCTGATCTTGCCCAAGAGTCCATATCGACGGCAAGGTTTGGCACCTCGATGTCGGCTCATCGCATCCTGGGGCTGGAGCAGGTCCCAAGGGTTTGGCTGTTCGCCAATTAAAGCGGTACGCGAGCTGGGTTTAGAACGTCGTGAGACAGTTCGGTCCCTATCTGTTGTGGGCGTAGGAAACTTGAAGAGGGTCGTCCCTAGTACGAGAGGACCGGGATGAACGAACCTCTGGTGTACCAGTTGTCGTGCCAACGGCATCGCTGGGTAGCTATGTTCGGACGAGATAACCGCTGAAAGCATCTAAGCGGGAAGCTCACTCTAAGATTAGGTTTCCCATCCTAAATGGAGTAAGGTCCCAGGTAGACTACCTGGTTGATAGGCCACAGGTGGAAGCCCAGTAATGGGTGTAGCCGAGTGGTACTAATAGACCGAGGACTTGAACTTATTCGAATTTTGCTGTGTGGTTTTGAAGGTGCAAAATCTTTCATTTTGACCATCAGGTTTTCGGTGGCCATGGCGAGCGGGGTACACCTCTTCCCATTTCGAACAGAGAAGTTAAGCCGCTCAGCGCCGATGGTACTGCACTGGCAACGGTGTGGGAGAGTAGGACGCCGCCGAATCTTTTTAAAGGCTCCGCCCTTGGCGGAGCCTTTTCTTTATGCCAAAAAAGCCAAAAAACTTTCATTTCGACCGCTTACCGCACAAAAACGACCGCTTGTTGGAAAATGGCGGTCTTTGACCCACTTTTGAAGTATATTTCAATCCCGAACAGGTTTGCCTAAAAGGCCAATCGAAAAACTAGCAAAGAAGGAGGGCGCATGAGCGAAGAGAAAGATATTCAATCCATGATGCACGAGGAGAGGATCTTCTATCCTCCAAAGGAGATTTCCGAAAAGGCTTATATAAAGAGCATGGAAGAGTATGAAAAGATGTACAAGGAGTCGGTCGACGATCCAGAGGGCTTCTGGGGAAAGATGGCCGAGGAGAACTTGGCCTGGTTTTCCAAGTGGGACAAGGTCATGGAGTATGACTTCGATACCGTCGGCGAGAAGGAGGCTCCATTCGTCCAATTCTTCAAGGGCGGCAAGATCAACGTCTCCTACAACTGTCTCGACCGTCACCTAGAGACAAAGGGAGACAAGGTCGCCCTGATCTGGCAGGGCGAGGCCGAAGAGAAGAAGCGCAGGGTGACCTACAAGGAGCTTCACAGAGAGGTCTGCCGCTTTGCCAACGTTTTGAAGAAGCACGGCATCAAGAAGGGCGATGCCGTCACCCTTTTCATGCCGATGATCTTGGAGCTTCCGATCGCCATGCTGGCTTGCACTAGGATTGGCGCCATCCACTCGATAGTCTTCTCCGCTTTCAGCGCCGAAGCTCTCTCCAGCCGGATGACCGATTGCGGCTCCAAGGCCCTCATCACCGCCGACGCGGGCTATCACGCCGGTAAAGTCATCGGCCTTAAGAAGACGGCCGACGCGGCCCTTGCTTCCTGCGACTTCGTCAAGAAGGTCATCGTCTTCAAGCAATCGGACGAAGAGGTGCCCATGACGAGCGGACGCGATTTCTGGTGGCACGAGGAGATGGCGGCGAGCGATATTTCGGACGCTTGTGAGGCCGAGAGGATGGACGCTGAAGATCCCCTCTTTATCCTCTATACCAGTGGCAGCACCGGCAAGCCCAAGGGTGTTCTCCATACCACCGGCGGCTATCTCTTGCACGTCAACCTAACGACCAAGTATACCTTCGACCTTAAAGAGGATGAGCTCTTTTGGTGTACGGCCGATATCGGCTGGGTTACCGGTCATTCCTATATCGTCTACGGACCTTTAAGCAACGGCTTTACCAGCTTGATGTTCGAGGGGGTTCCGACCTATCCCGAGCCCGACCGTTTCTGGAAGATCGTAGAAGATTACAAGGTCAATATCTTCTATACCGCTCCGACCGCGATCCGCGCGCTGATGAGGCTAGGCGAAGAGTGGCCGAATAAGCATGATCTTTCAAGTCTTAGGGTCTTGGGCACGGTCGGAGAGCCGATAAATCCCGAGGCCTGGATCTGGTATTACAAGACGATCGGCAAAGAGCGCTGTCCGATAGTCGATACCTGGTGGCAGACGGAGACCGGCGGCCACCTAATCACCCCGCTCGCCGGCTGTACCCCGACCAAGCCGGGTTCGGCCTCCAAGCCTTTCTTTGGTGTCGTGCCCAAGGTTGTTAGGAAGGACGGGAGCGAGGCCAATGTCAACGAGGGGGGTTCGCTTATCATCACCCGCCCTTGGCCGGGCATGCTTCGCGGTGTCTACGGTGATCCCAAAAACCAGAGGATCAAAGAGGTCTACTTCTCGATGTATCCGGGCAATTACTTTACCGGCGACGGCTGCCGGATCGATGAGGACGGTTTCTACTGGCTTCTTGGCCGGATCGATGATGTCATCAACGTTTCGGGTCACCGGATTGGGACGGCCGAGGTCGAGAGCGCGCTCGTCTCCCACCCCTTTGTGGCTGAAGCCGCCGTCGTCGGCTATCCTCATGATGTCAAAGGACAGGGCATCTATTGCTACGTCACCTTGAAGCAAGCGTATGCGCCCTCCGATGATCTAAAGAAGGAACTCGTCAAGCACGTGAGGACCGAGATCAGCCCAATAGCAACACCCGATAAGATTCAGTTTGCCAACGCTCTTCCCAAGACGAGATCTGGTAAAATAATGAGAAGAATCCTGCGCAAGATCGCCGAGGGCCAGATCGATGCCATCGGCGATACATCCACCTTGGCCGATCCGTCGGTTGTCGAATCGTTGGTCAACGAGAGACAGTAGGATAAAAAACTTTTAAGGAGGGGCAGATGAAGGTAACCGAAGATATGACCATCGCCCAGATAATTCAGGCAAACTCCAAGGCGGCAGGGGTCTTTGCCGCGAACGGGATGGCTTGCACCGGTTGTTCGATTGCCAAGGGAGAGACCTTGGCCGAAGCGGCTATGGCCCACGGGATACCCTTGAGTCTTCTTTTAGATCAACTCAATCAGGGGTAAAAGAAGAAAGACTCTGATGCAAGATGATGTACGAATTTAGGCTCCCGCCGCATGCGGTGGGAGCCTTTCCTTTCTCCCTTTAAGCTTCAAGCCAGCTTCAAAAGCATCAACCTTGCCCCAAGGAGGGCGAGCGGAATCAGGTGTACCACTCCAAAACTATCCCTTTTGTAATGATATCTTTCCTTCAGCCTCAGCGAGACATCTCCCACGAGCAGGCCTAAAATGGCTCCGCCTAAAAGATCACTTGGGAAGTGGACGCCCACATATAGCCGGGAAAGACCGACCAGAATTACGTAGACGAAATAGAACTGCAAAACGGGCAGCCCTTCGAAAATCCCCTCATCCCTAAAGTTCTTTAAGGATGGGAGAATAGACGAGGTCAAAGCCATGTGGCCGCTTGGAAAGGCGAAGCTCGAAATGTCTTCAAGG
This sequence comes from Actinomycetota bacterium, assembly GCA_037441605.1. Taxonomy (GTDB): domain Bacteria; phylum Actinomycetota; class Aquicultoria; order UBA3085; family Oleimmundimicrobiaceae; genus Yes70-04. The sequence continues at coordinate 22,396 of JBBIRY010000001.1, forward strand.
GGGGTTACGGGTAGGTTCACAAAGGGCCTCGGCCTACCAATGGCAAGCTTTAGGGTATCCGCAAGGAGCGGAGCAGCCGAGACTGAAATTAGAAGGACGGCCAAAAGGTCGAACCGGCCCTTCATGATCAGCCAGAGCGAGATGAGAGCAAAGAAGACATAGGCCAAATAGAGCTGGTTTAAGACCTTGGCTGCCGGGGCAAGGAAGGGTGGCCTAACGTTTGCAATCAAGATCACAAGAGGATTGTCAAAGAAGAAGAGGGCTAAAATCGCCAAGAACAAAGTCCAAAAGAGCCTCTGTTTACCCATGAGCCCCCCGAAAAGAAAAGGCCCCTTTGGTTGCAAAGGGGCCGAAAGTTTGTCTGCTCGCTTAGATCTTCTTTACGTTTGCGGCCTGAGGCTTGCCGTTATCCCCTTCTACCACGTCGAACTCGACCTTCTCTCCTTCGTTGATCACCTTGAAGCCATCACCTAGAATGGCGGAGAAATGCACGAAGACGTCTTCGCCGCCTTCCTTTTCGATGAAACCGTAACCCTTCTTTGCATTGAACCACTTGACCGTGCCTTGAACCATCACGAACCTCCTAAAGATGTAATGATGACACTATTCGGAAAGGATAACTCTCTTAAAGAGGAAAGTCAACATGACCGGCTATAGTTTACCATCATCAATATCGCCCAAGGCCTCGCGGACGATACCGTAATGGATGTGGCCGGCCTTGTGAAGGATGGTGTCTCCGAGCTCAGGATCAGTCTTCATGCTGGCTATACAGGGGTAGCTGTGCCAATACTTGGCGACCACGGCGTCGATATCATCATCAAGCTTAACCCCTTTGAGCTTGTGGGCGACAAGATAGGTCGCCCCGCAGGGAGCTGAGACCTTAATCGTTGCCTTTTCGATCACTCCATCCTTGGTCTCAATCTTCATGACCGGCCGACCGATCATGAAGTGATCGATAAATTCGTTTATCGTCGGGTGGTCATCACTTTTGGTTAGAGCGCAGAAGGGTTTGGGGAAGGCGCATTCGAGGCCGAGCTCATTACATATCTGTGTCAGCCTGCCCCGACCCCACCTTGTCAGCCAGTCGGGATGTTCGCATGGTACGATCAGCCCTTTCGCTCCCGCTTCTTTGGCCGCTTTTGGCAGGGCGAGCAGGATATCCTCATGGATATTTATGGCGATGAGTATATCGTGGAAAGGCAGCGTATTCGGCAGGTATTTGGCAGGATCATCGATGTAGTAGAGGAGCTTAGCTGAAAGTTTGTGGACGCCCGCTATCTCTTCTTTAAAATTCAAGCCATAAGCCTTGCGGCAGTTTATGCAACTTTTGCCGCAGAACGTACAGACCGATCGGTCGTCGATAAGATGTTTGATAAATTTTTTGGCATAACCGTTCTCAAAGACAGAGTGGAAGGGCGGAACCTCCTCGCTCTTATCGAAGTCGTCCGGATGGATCAGAAAGAGCTTCATGTAGTTTCCTCTAGTAGCATAGCTTATTCTATCATTTTTTTTACCCACCAACAAAAAAAGTCAGAGACAATCGACATTTAACCTACGCGTGATATAAAAGTCAATTGTGGATTGACGACTAGTTTTCTTGTTCTTAAATGTTACTTTTTTGACCTCATCCTTTTTCAGGAAAATTTTCAAAAAATTATTGACAAAAAATTAGGGGGGGGTATTCTTACTTAAATTATAAGCCTATAGGAGGTAGTATGAAAAAAAGAAAATTTTTGTTAATTCCAATGATTGCAGTTCTATCTTTATTTTTGAATTACACTTCAAGCTTGGCACTTACAAAAACGTATAGCAGTAGCTTCAAGGTGGTTGGCACATATACTGATGGGTATATGGTCTGGCCATTTGCGGTAGGGGCTACAGTAGGAATTACAAATTATTATAATTCGGTGTTGCCAAACAGGGTAATATATTACCATTATATGGGGGGTGTCATACAAAATAAATATAGTTATCCTTTCCCGCAAGACGTTACAATAAGCAAGCTAAGTTATTATAATAATGGTTCGTGGTTGACTGATGTTTCGTTGAACCGCACTCCAGGTGCAATTGTTTCGCCGTCGGATGCGCCATGGGGTAGGGAAAATAACACCACAACGGTATATCTAAACAACGTGTCAGGACCAGATAGCGTGAAGGGTACACCAGTCTGGAATTCACCTGGGGCGACAACAATACCCACAGCCTACTCTAAGACATTTACGATGAGTTATTAAAAATCCTTTAAGAGGAGGAAAGATGGAAGCAAAAACCAAATTGAGCACGATCGCTGCATTTGTGTTAATTGTCGTTTTTACTGTATCTGTAGCCGGTTATTCGAAAAACGGTAATAATCTTTACGAAATAGGGAAAGAAGCCAGCCGTGTTTATAAGCAAGAGCATGGAAGCAATAGTGTCAGGAAAATAGTTCTTGAAGTAAATGGGGTGAAGATTTCTTCGGGCGAGGTATCTCTAAGAACGGTAGCTCTAGAACAATCGTTAGGCAGGAAGCCTTCACGTGAAGAGATTATTGAAGCTGTAACGAAGCAAGCCATGATGGTTAAAGAGGCAGAGAAAAGAAAAATAAGCGTTTCAAAACCTGAGTTAGATGATTATATTGATGTGATGAGAAAATCGTTTGAGGGATTAGAAGGTTTTGAAAAAAGCCAATACATTGATTTGTTACGTGGCTTAGGGTATACGGAAAATAACTTTTGGGATAGTGAGTATGCTAGGGAGGGCTCGCGAAGAGCACTTTTAGCTGTGAAGCTTCGCGAGGATATTTTGAAGGAGGCTCCTTCCGAAATAAAAGGAGATTATGAAAAAGAATGGAAGCATTTTGAAGAAATGATAGATGATTTAGCAGAGGAAGCAGACGTGGAAATTCTTGATGAGTCGGCCTTCGACGACTAGGCACTAAACTAGGTCTTACAATCAGAGCAGCTTTCTTTGTTCTTAATGGAAGCTGCTCTTTCATTTTTGAACTCTGACTGGCCGGTATATAAGACTTGGCTCTCTTTAGAGCCGTAACGGTAGATGGTGGCCCCTTTGCAGCCGAGCTCGTAAGCCAGCAAAAAGACACTGGCCACATCATCGAAGCTGGCGCTCTCGGGCAGATTGACCGTCTTGGAGACGGCGTTATCGGTGTGCTTTTGAAAGGCGGCCTGGATTCTGACGTGCTGTTCAAACGGGATTTCGAGGGCGGTCAAGAATAGACGCTTTATATCCGGGTCGAGCCCCTCTATTTTTTGAGCCGAGCCGGTTTTAATGACCTCTTTCATGACTTCCCCGCCAAGTCTCATGGCTTCGGCCTTTTCTTTGAAGAGAGGGCTTATTTCAACAAGGCCATCTCTTGTCAAGACATCCCTATAGAAGGAGAGGGCAAAGAGGGGCTCGATGCCGCTTGAGACCCCGGCGATCAAACTGATGCTCCCCGTCGGAGCTATGGTGGTCACGGTGGCGTTTCGCATCGCCTCAAAGCCGGCCTCAGCCCAGCGACTTTCCTTGAAATTTGGGAAGGAGCCGCGCCTTTTAGCGAGATCGATCGATTTTTCTCTCGCCTCCTTCGAGATGAAGGTCATGACCTCTTCGGCCACTTCAAGGGCCTTTGCCGACGAGTAGGATACGCCAAGCAATATCAGCATGTCGGCAAAACCCATCACCCCCAGACCGATCTTGCGGTTGGCACGGGTGATCTTCTCTATCTCTGGTAAGGGAAAACGGCTCGCATCGATCACGTTGTCCAAGAAGTGGACGGCTCTCCCGATCGTCACCTTAAGTTTGCTCCGATCGATTTTGCCCCCCTTCACCATCCGGGCAAGGTTTATCGAGCCCAAGTTACAGCTTTCGAAGGGGAGAAGGGGCTGCTCGCCGCAGGGGTTTGTCGCTTCTATCTTACCGATCTTCAAAATCTGGTTATGTCTGTTTATCTCATCGATGAAGATCATTCCGGGATCACCGGACGTATGGGCTGCCCTTACCATCGCATCGAAGAGGCGCCGTGCCTTGACCCGCTTGACCACCTGCTTATTCCTGGGATTCACCAGGCTAAAGTCGTCATCTCTGCTTGCCGCCTCCATGAACTCATCGCTCACCGCGACCGATAGATTGAAATTAGCAAGACCCTCTCCCTCGGCCTTGGCCGTTATGAAGTCGAAGATATCGGGGTGATCAACCGAAAGAGCGGCCATGTTGGCTCCCCGTCGTTTTCCGCCCTGCTTGATTACATCGGTTGTCACGTCGAAGACGCGCATGAAGGAAAGAGGGCCGGAAGCAAGGCCGTGCGTCTTGCTGACCAGGTCGCCTTTGGGGCGAATCTTAGAGAAGGAGAAGCCGGTTCCCCCGCCGCTCTTGTGAATCAAAGCCATGTTCTTTACGGCCTCAAAGATATCTTCCATAGAATCCTCGACCGGCAAAACGAAGCAGGCTGAGAGCTGACCGAGCTCGGTTTTGGCATTCATCAGGGTGGGGGAGTTGGGCAAGAAATCGAGGCTGGCCAGCATCTCATAGAACTCCTCGCCCAAGCCAAAGACGTCGGCTCCGTCATCGTAAAAGCCATCGACCTTGGCGACGGCCTCGGCAACCCTCGCAAAGAGTCCCTCCGGCGACTCGACTATCTTGCCATCTGAGCCCCTTAAGAGATATCTCTCATTGAGCACCTCTAGGGCATTCTCGGAAAGCTCGGGTTTTCGCCACTCTTTCATCCTCATCACCTTCAGCCCCCTTTTGCGGCCTTATGGGCCATCGAAGGGAGCTATGCGTGGGGTTTTAACTTAAATGGTATTTCATCGCGCAAAGGCATGCAATCCATATCGTGGCGAAGGAAGGGTCAATCATATGTCAGTTCGTATTTTTTCAGCAAGGGCTCATCAGAGAGGACGGCTTGACTCGTGCCATCGGCGACTATTTTGCCTCCACTCATGATCACGGCCCGCTCACAGAGCCTGGACGCTTCATCCAGGTTGTGGGTGATTATCAGCTTGGTGATGGGCAGGCTCTTAATTATCTCGAGCACCTTGCCTTTACCTCTGGGGTCGAGGTTGCTGGTCGGCTCATCGAGAACGAGCATATCCGGCTCCATTGAGAGGGCGGTTGCGATCGCCACCCGCTTCTTCTGGCCGAAGCTTAAATGATAGGGGGGCTTTTTCTCAAACCCCTCCATGCCGACGGCGGCCAGCGCCGAAGCGACCCGCCCCCCTACATCCTCTTGACTAAGGCCCATATTGATGGGGCCAAAGGCGACATCGTCGAAGACCGTCTGGGAGAAGAGTTGATCATCGGGGTCCTGAAAGACGAGGCCCACCCTCCTCCTTATCTCCTTCAAGTTGCTCTTGATAATCGGAAGGCCGAAGATCATTATCTGCCCCTCGCCCCTTAAGGAGCCATTTAAATGTAGGGCTAAGGTTGATTTGCCGGCCCCGTTTGCACCGAGTAGAGCGATTGACTCGCCGTGCTCGATATCGAAATCGATGCCTGATAGGGCGGGCGTACCGTCGGGGTAGCTGAATTTGAGGCCTCTTATCTCGGCGGCCTTGTTGTGGTGCATATTTCCTCCGGTATACTCTATTATTTGATAAATAGTCTAATTGAGATGGCAGCGGTTATTATCAGAGCCATCAGCACAAGATCGCCAGGGGCCACCCTTTTGATCTCTTTGAAACTTCTGATCGTGCCATCATAACCCCGAGACAGCATGGAAGTATAGACCCGCTCGCCCCGTTCGTAGCTCCTTAAAAATATGCTCCCAATCATCATTGCGATCGTCTTGGATTGCCAAATCCATTTAGGGTTATAGCCTCGAGAGTCTCTGGCCCGCCGCATCCTTGTAGCCTCCTCGGCAAAGAGATGGAGATAGCGCTGCATGAAGGAGGCTATGGCTAAAAAGAGCTTGGGCGTTTTAAGCTCGCCAAAACCTCGCATCAACTCATCGAAGGGGGTAGAAACCGAGAGCATCGAAACGGAGATGATGGCGACGGTTGCCCGAGCCGAAGCCGAAATGAGCTTAACCATGCCCTCTCGATAGACGGCAAAGCCCAAGAAATTTGCGATGGTCGAGTCGCCCTTTTGGCCGAAGAAGGGCAAGGATACCGTCAGGAGCAGGACGAAGGGGAGGGCAAGAGAGACCCTTTTTATCAGCTTAAAGAGGTCAACTTGACCCAAAAGGGATATCACCAAGAGGAGGGCCAGATAGCCCACGAAGGCTCCGTAGGCCCCCCTCGGCGTGGTCGTTGAGATGACCGCAAGGGCGAAGAAAGATACGATCTTTACCTTAGGATCGATCTTGGTCAAACGGTCAGGCCGTTGATCTGCCAAAAATGAGGCTGAAGCGGTCATCGTGTTAAAGCTAGCCCTCTCTCCCTTTAAGGATGATTGCTACAAAGTAAGCCGCCCCAAAGGTTATGACCACCCCGATCATGCCCGCGACTCCCGTTGCAACCGATTCGCTACCAATCCCCGGGAAGAGGTAATCGGGGATTGGTGAGCTTTGCCAAGCCACCCGCTCCTCTGCCAATTCGATGAAGCCCTTATCCTCGGCTACCCTCTCCAAGCCGTCGGGGTTGGGGGAGGCAAAGGGGGAGATGAAGATTGCTAAGAGAAAGGAGACGACAAGCGCGACCAAGACGAAGGCTTTAATCTTATGCTTCATTTGCAGCGCCCCCCATCTTTCCCTCTTCCCTCAAGTCAAGCGGATAGGCCTTAACCAGATCGGGCCTTGCGCTCAAGACCATACCGACCACGATCGTGGTGATGATGGCTTCACCGATACCGATGATCACATGGACCGAAAGCATGGCCGGCAGAACCACCTTTACGGGCGAGTAGCCGGAAATAGCGATCTCAAGAGCGCAGAAAGCCGAGGCCATGACGACCGAGAGCCAGGAGAAGAAGGCGACGCTTCCAAGGAAGCGGGCCCGGCTCTTGACAAGGATCGGCCTTAAGGCCGCAAAGATGTAGTAAACAACGACTCCGCCGATGATCGCCATATTGAAGACATTGGCTCCTAGCGCAAGCAGTCCGCCGTCCGCGTAGATGAGCATCTGAATGAAGAGGACGACGGTGATGGCGGCGGCAGAGAGCCAGGGTCCTAGCATGACGGCGGCCAGAAAGGCTCCTAAAAAATGGCCGGATGTTCCGGCTGCGATCGGGAAGTTGAGCATCTGAGCGGCGAAGATGAAAGCGGCCGTAACCCCGAGCAAGGGAACCTGTTTCTCTCCCAATTCTTCACCGGCCTTTTTGAGTCCATAACCGACGGCTCCGCTTGCTAGAGCGGCGGTGGCGGCCATGGTTTTGACATCAAGAAATCCATCTGGAATGTGCATGGGCAATCCCTCCAAAGTCTTATGTGAAATCCTTCGGGATTCCCGTATGCTAGGGCATAAGAAGTGTGTTAGATCTTGGTTATAGTGACCTCATGATGATGGTCGTGCGAGCTACTCGCTTCGGCGAGAGCCCGGTTAAGAAGGGATTCAATCTTCGAGGAATCTTCCATGGCCTCCGATAGAAGGAGGGCTAGATCCTCGTGGTTGAATGAGTCTGCAATCATCTTCCATTGGGCGGCGCCCTTTTCGAAGAGGCCGTTTAGCTCTTTTAGCTGACCCAAGCCAAGCTTAAGTTGAGTGAGACTCGCTCCGTTTTCGCACATGATAACACCCCGTAAGCTTTGAGCCGAAGATGAAGGCTCATCTGGCGATAATAGCAGATGGCCCGGCTTACATCAAGAGCTAGTCTTGGCTCAAGATGACCTTATGATCTAAGAGTTTAAGCTCTTTGACGCTGGCCTTCACAAACTTCTGTTCCCCAAAGAGATCGACAAGAAGCAGCTTTTCGCCCTCGGGTCTTATGATGACGACATTCTCCATGCACTCTTTTAGCTCGCCGTCCTTCTCCAGAAAGACCTTGGCTTCACACATTTCTCCTCCTAAAAAGCTAACCGATTTTAGACTTCAGGATGATGATGACCTCATCCATTAGATGGGGCAAGGGTTTATCCTCGGCTCCGATTATGGTCGCATCTAGGTTGCTTAGGGCAAGAAGGTATTTCCGTCCCTTAGCACAAGATATCGCCTCGGCCATCTTGGGGGTCAGCTCGCCCAAAAAAGAGTTTGGGACCAGCATGGCGATCGGGCCTATGATGAAGTCGGCCCGCTTTATCGAGTGGACGACGGCATTCTCGCCGCTTGCGCTCAAATTGGCTCCGGCCTTCATCATGTTGTTTGCGGCGACCGCGTTGGTGGCCAGGGCCAAAATCTCGATCTCATCGCCGAATGCGGCTCTAAGTTTGGTTATGATCTGGCGGCCGATGCTCCCGCCCATACCGTCAATGACGGCGATAAGCATCTTATTACCTCAACCAATCCGAAAGCGCTTCGACCAGGCTCTTTTTTGGCATCGCTCCGACCAGCCTCTTCTCGACCGCTCCATCCTTAAAGAGGATGAGGGTCGGAATGCTCATGATCTCGTAAGATGCGGCCGTCTCCTGGTTTTCATCGACGTTCAATTTGCACACCTTGAGCCTGCTGGAGTATTCGCTGGCTAGCTCCTCCAAGATCGGAGCTATGGTTCGACAGGGTCCGCACCAAGCCGCCCAGAAATCGACCAGGACCGGCCCGCTCGCCTTGATCACTTCCGCCTCAAAATTCTCCTTATTCAGGTACACGACGCTTCCTTGTGCCATCTTCTATCCTCCCGTTAGAATTATTCTTCGGCCAGCTCGCTCAAGTATCTCTGTGCGGAAATGGCCGCTAAAGCCCCTTCGCCGGCGGCAATGACCACTTGTTTCGCCCCGTTTCTTCTCACGTCACCGGCGGCAAAGATCCCCCGCCTTGAAGTTCCAAGGTCTTCTTGGGTTATGATATATCCCCTTTCATCCAATTTTATGATATTGGTCAAGAAGGACGAGTTGGGATGGGTGCCGACGTACATGAAGACCCCTTCGGCGGGGATGATCTTTTCCCCCTCGTCCTTATTGCTCTTTATCCTGACCCGCTCGACTTTGCCGTCTCCTTCAATCGATGCCAGTTCATAGCCGAGCAGAAATTCGATCCGCTCGTCCTTTGCAGCCCTTTCGACCAGGATCTTGTCGGCCCGAAACTCATCTCGGCGATGGATTATCGAAACCTTCTTGGCGAATCTGGTTAGAAAGAGAGCTTCCTCGACGGCGGCGTTTCCGCCCCCGACCACAATGACATCCTTGTCTCTAAAGAAGGCTCCATCGCAGGTGGCGCAGTAAGATACGCCCCGCCCCGTAAATTCGCTTTCGCCCGGCACTCCAAGTCTGGCCGGGGTGGCTCCGGTCGCAACGATGAGGGTTAAGGCGGAAAACGTTTCATCACCCGTTTTGACCAAGAAAGAACCATCTCTTTCGGAGACCGACTCGACCTGCGCAAAGGTCTTGATGTTAAGCCCGAACTCCTTGGCTTGAGCCTCCATATGGGAGGTCAGTTCGCCTCCACCTAGAGGCTCAGTGAAGCCCGGGTAGTTTTCGATCTTTTCGGTGGCCGCGATTTGGCCGCCACATAGCCCCTTTTCGATCAAGAGGACGCTCAAACGAGCTCTGGCCGCATAGATTCCGGCCGTAAGGCCCGCCGGTCCGCCTCCGATTATTATCAGATCAAACGCCTTATCTGCGATAGCGCACTCCTCCAAGTCAAAACCTAGCCCCGTTAAAACGGCTTTAATAAAAAAGCGGTCGCTAGCCGGCTCACGGCCGGAAACCAAACTATCAGGCCGACCTCTTGATGATCCGGCAGCCATCGGAATTAAAGAGGTTTTCGAGTCCATCTATGAGCTTGGCCAGGTTTGGACTCTTGCACCTTGGGCATTTAAGCTCATCCTTATCTTTCTCGTCCTTAACCTCGAAGGTAAGTCCGCATAATCTACATTTATATGTATCCATTACCATCCTCCGTCCTTAAGATATTGATAAAATCATCGATCAATTCCCTATTTCTGATGACATTTTATACTTTTAAAGTTAAAATTACTAATAGAGGGGGTCTGAAACATGAAGGACTTGCTGGTTAGAGAGATAATGCATCTTGGTGTGGTCACCTGTAGGCTGGATACTCCTGCCTGCGAGATAGCCTCACTCATGACCGATCATTCCATCCACTGCATAGTCGTCATCGACGAGGCGGGCGAGGCTTGCGGGGTCATCTCCGATTGGGCTCTCCTTAAGACCTTTGGCGGCGATATCAAGATGGCCAAGGCCGAAGAGATAATCGACAACAGGCTTTTAACCGTCAGGCCCAACGCGCTGGTTTCCGATGCTGTTAAGATAATGCAAAATGAACACGTCCACCGCCTCATCGTCATCAGCGAGCCTCCCTTGCGCCGTCCGGTCGGCGTTTTGTCCTCGACCGACATCGTAAAAGAGATGTCAAAATATTGCCATCTCTAGTAGGGCTTTGAGCCTTAAAGTCCAAACTCTCCTCCGCTTTGCTTTTTACCCCCAATCAATTATTCTTTGATTTAAACAATTCAATAGCCATCGCTCTTTTAAATGGCCCGATCCAAAAGAGGTGACTTGTGTTTCGAGCAAGACGCGCCGCTTCAGAAAGATTCATGTCAAGGTTCCTTTCTGCTCTGATCTTCTCCTTTCTCCTTTTAAACATACTTCCGTCTTCGGCCTTGGCCAAGGATTACCGGTTCAGTGAGGTCAAGATCGAAGCGACCGTGGAGAGGGACGGCTCATTTACCGTGGTCGAAGAGAGAAGCTTTCTCTTTGACGGCAGCTTCAGTTGGGCCAGCTATACTCTGCCCATAGGCTACCGCTACGATATAGAGAACTTCAGCATCGAAGAGAAGGGGACCCCCTTCGTCCGCTCCGATCTTGGGGGAGCGGGAAGCTATCAGTTTGACCGCTTGGATGATTCGGTCTTGGCCAAATGGTATTTTGCGGCCAAGGACGAGGAGCGGACCTTCACCATCAAATACAGGATAGTCGGCGGGATAGATGTCTACTCCGATCTGGCCCAGTTCTACTGGAAGTTTGTCGGTGATGGTTGGGATAAACCGACCGAGAGATTTTCGGCCACCCTCAAGCTGCCCGAAGGGGCGGCCAAAGAGTCGATTCGAGCCTGGGGACATGGCCCCTTGACCGGAGTTGTAGATATCGTAGATGGCCAGAGCGTGGTATATGAGGCTAGCGATCTTCCCGCCAATACTTTCGTCGAGGGGCGGGTTCTCTTTCCAAAGAGCTTGGTAGCCGAGGCGGGGCAAGATTACGAGGGGCCGATATTGGAAGAGGCCATAAGAGAAGAGACGGCCCTTGCCAAGGAGGCTAACAGACAGAGAGAAGCCGCCAAGGCCGATCTTGAGAAAAGGCTGCAGATTGAGAAGATGGGGCTTGCCAGTTCGATAGTCATCTCTTTTGTCGGCCTTCTCTTCTTTGTGATCCTTTGGTTTCTATTCGGCAAGGAGTATCCGCCCTCTTTCGATCAGGATTACTTGCGCGAACTTCCGGCTGAGTATCCTCCGGCCGTCATGGGCTATCTCATAAACTTCGGGCTTGTGGATGGCAAGGAGATGGTGGCCACCATAATGGATCTGGCCAGGCGGGGCTTTATGACCATCAAAGAAGAGGAGGTCGAAAGAGAGATCCTCTTTATGACCAAGAGCGACTACGACTACGTGTTGACCAGGCAACAAAGCGATAAGACCCCTCTCAACACCTACGAGTCAAACCTCCTGAAGTTTCTCTTTGACGAGGTTGGTGCCAAGAATAGCCCGGTCGCCTTTCGTAGCTTCTTTGAGGGCTTCAAGCAGGAGGCCCAAGCCGCCGCTAAGGCTCATGGCTTCTTGGAGAGGCGCGGTTCGGTTATAGCCTTAAATGTTGCTGTCTCCTTCATGCTGATCGGGTTTGGGGCTTTTGTCATCTCGGTCTTTAAGATCGGCTACGGCCTGATATCGATAGTGGTCGGCTTCATCCAGATACTCCTCTCTTTTTTGCTTCGCCGGCGCTCGCCCGAGGCTGCCCTGGATTTCAAGAAGTGGGAGGCCTTCAAAAGGTTTCTTCTCCATTTCTCAAATCTCAAGGAGGCTCCGCCCTCCTCGATGGTGATCTGGGAGCATTATCTGGTCTATGCGGTGGTCCTCGGGGTGGCCGATAAGGTGATAGAAGAGCTCAAGGTGGTCATGCCCGACCTCTTAAAAGAGGAAGGGATCGTCTACCATGGGCCGGCTTGGTTTGTATCCTCCCGCGGGCTTGAGGGATTGGGCGCGTTAGAGTCCTTCGGTCAGAGCATGTCGCATATGGTCGCGGTCGCAAATAGCGCCATGAGTTCGGGCAGCGGAGGCGGCGGAGGGTTTTCGGGCGGCGGCGGAGGCGGTGGGGGAGGAAGCGGCGGCGGAGCCGGCTAAAAAGGGCTTATGAGATCTCTCTAAACCAGCTCATCGTGATCGTAGACGACCAAGCCGGTGATGAGCTTGGGATAGAAGTAAGTCGACTTTTGCGGCATCTTCTCGCCACCCTTGGCGATCGTTCTGACCTCTTCGACGGTGGTCGGGTTCAAAAAGAAGGCGATCTCGTAGTCGCCGCGGTCGACGAGCATGACGGCCTCGTCCTCATCCGGGGTGAACTTTATAGACTTATGTTTGATGAGATCGCGGCTTTTTGCGCCCAAGATCTTATCAATCAGAAGGCCGTGAAGTACGGTGACATCAAGGCGCCTCCAAGCTTTAGAGTGAGCCTTAGAGATCACCTGATCCATCATCGCCTCATCTTTCAGCCTCAAGAGATCAAACCGATTTCCACCCAGATAGGCGAGGATGCTGTGGGAGCGGCCGGCCTCATTTGATAGGGCCTTTAAGGCGGCTGCCTTGGGGTCTTTGCCATCCTCCTCTTTTGAGAACGTCTCTATCTCAAAATACTCTCCTGCCCTTTCGAGGAAGCTTGTCCGGTCCAGATTGACGATATTCTTTAGCAGCCGATGGGCGGCCAGAACGGTGAGACCGTCTCCGTCCATATTGACGAACATCATCATTATGTAGTTGAAGCCGCCGTCCTTCTGCAAGCCCTTGCCGAGCATCTCTTTTCTGTAGTTAAGGGCGGTTTCATAACGGTGGTGACCGTCGGCGATGAAGACGGTCTTATCCTTCATCTTCTCCCTTATCTCCTCAATCTTTTTGGGCTTGGTTATGGCGTAGAGGTTGTGGGTGACCCCGTCTTCGTCGATGACGCGGCGGATCGGATCCGCTTGACTTGCTTCCTTAAGCAAAGGATCTATTTCGCCCTCGCTATCGCCCTCGCTATCGGAGTAGAGCGAGAAGACCTGGCTGAAATTGGCCCGGCAGGCCCGAATAAGATTTAAACGGTCGGCCTTGGCCTTAGGGAAAGTCTTCTCGTGGGGCAGGACGAGTCCGCTTTCGAATTCCTCCAACCTCAAGAGAGCGATGAAGCCAAGGCGCCTCTTCTTTTCGCCCTTTATTGTATAGAGCTGTTCGTAGACGAAGATCGCCGGCTCCTCCATAGCGACGAAGATACCTTTCTCAAGCCAACTTTTAAAATGATCCTTCGCTCTGGTGTACCTGTTTTTGTGGGCGTTATCGCAGGGCTCTTCGCGGCCGAGGATCAATCTGATAATATTAAACGGGCTTTTTTCGTAGAATCTTGATTGGGCCTCTTTGGATATGACATCATAAGGCGGGGTGACGACGTCGGCCAGATCTACGTCGTCATCGTTGTATAAAAGGCCTTTTAAGGGTTTGATCTCGAGCAAGAAACGACACCTCTGGTGATATTTTTCGAAAGCACTACAATTTTAAGGCAGAGCTTAGATTTGGACAACAATCTATTTTAACTTTAAAAGGAGACAGCTTCGGCCAGAGTTATGATCAGGGAGGCCGGTTGCTCCGATTTGACCGGGGTGGTCAAGAATTCTTACGGGCTTGTCGTCGGGGGCGGCTTCTTTTGGGTAAAAATTTTGGTATAATCATCAGGTGAAACTTTTAGCCATCTTCTCGGCCACTTTTGTTATCTCATTCTCTGGGGCCGCCATGCCCGGTCCGCTCCTGACCGTAACCATCAAAGAGAGCCACGAAAAGGGCTTTTGGGCGGGACCGCTTCTTGTTCTCGGCCACGGAATCCTGGAGCTTCTCCTCATAGCGGCTCTCATGTTCGGCTTAAAGTCGGCCTTTGAAAGTCCCTTTTTCGTCGGAAGCGTCGGTCTTTTGGGCGGAGGCTTTCTCTTCTGGATGGGGATCGGCATGATCAAGGAGGCCAAGGCCGGATTGATCGAGCTGAGTTCGCTTAAGACCGCTCCGGTCAAGATGGGTCCGGTTATGGCCGGCGCCCTGGTTAGCGTATCCAATCCCTATTGGACCATCTGGTGGGCGACGATTGGTCTCGGGTTCGTTTTGGCCGCCTTAAAGGCCGGCCCGGCTGGTTTGATCGCATTCTACGCGGCCCACATTCTGGCTGATCTTGCTTGGTATAGCTTGGTCTCTTTCATGGTCTCGGCCGGAAAGAGCTTCATCAGCGACCGCGCTTACCGGGCCATGATCGGCACTTGCGCTATCGCCCTGATGGGGCTTGCCGCCCATTTCATCTCATCTGGCTTTCAGTTCTTTACCGGAGGCGCTCTCTAAGGAAGCGCTAATGGCCGGTCGCCTCAATCTCCTTCTTTAAGGCTTCCACTATCTTATCTTGGAGCTCTTTTGGGACCTCATCGTAGCGAGCGAACTCAAAAGAGAACGAACCGCGCCCATGGGCCAAAGAGCGGAGCTCTGTTGCGTAACTCTTCATTTCAGCCTCAGGAACGAATGCTTTGACAAGCTCAAAACCATCATCTTGAGGCTCCATGCCCAAGATCCTGCCCCTTTTGCTATTGAGATCACCGATGACGTTGCCCATATAGCTCTCGGGCACCAGCACTTCGACGCTTAGGATCGGTTCAAGCAAAACCGGCGCGGCCTCGGCCACACCCTTTTTAAAGGCCATCGAAGCGGCTATTTTGAAGGCCATCTCTGAGGAGTCGACCGGATGGAAAGAGCCATCATTCAAGATGGCCTTGATATCGACGGCTTGATAACCGGCGAGCACCCCCTCCGCCATCGCTTCGCGCAGGCCTTTCTCTACGGCCGGAATATACTGCTTGGGAACCGCTCCGCCAAAGATCTTATCCTCAAACTCGAAGCCCGTCCCTTGGGGAAGGGGTTGAAACTCCACCCAAACGTCGCCGTATTGACCGCGCCCGCCGGACTGCTTCTTATATTTGCCCTGAACACGAGCGGCTTTTTTGATCGTTTCTTTATAGGCGATCTTCTTATCCTTTAGCTCGGCGGCAACACCGTATTTATGGTTCAGCTTGTCCAGCTTCACTTCGATTTGGACATTCCCCATGGCCGAAATGACCGTCTGGGAGGTTTCGTTATCTCGCCGGATATCGAAGGTCGCATCTTCCTCGGCCAGTTTAGTCAGGGCCGTACTTAACTTGTCGTCATCCCCCTTGTTCTTCGAGACGATGGCGACCGAATAGACCGGAGTTGGGAAATCGATCGCCTTCAAGGTTATCGATTTCGATTCGTCGCAGAGGGTATCGTTGCTGTGGGTGACGGCAAGCTTGGGGATGGCGACTATATCGCCGGCCACCGCTTCGCTCACATCCTTCTGCTCCTTGCCGCACATGGCAAAGAGGTGGCCGATCTTCTCCTTTTTATCTTGGGTCGAGTTATTGACGGTGCTCGATGGCTTCATGGTGCCCGAGTAGACACGCACAAAGTTGAGCCTTCCGATATAAGGGTCCGAGATAGTCTTGAAGACCAAAGCGGCTAAAGGTCCGCTAGGATCCGGGCTCAAAGAGATCTCTTTGGCATCTCTCCCCTCGAAGGCAAGGGCCGCTCCCCGCTCGCTTGGAGCGGGTAGATATCTTATCATGGCATCGGTTAGCGGGCTTACGGCCTGATTCTGCAAAGCCGAGCCGCACATGACCAAGGTCAGGCCCCCCTCTTTAACTCCTTTAGAGAGGCCCAAAATCAGCTCCTCATCGCTTAAGGTCTCTTCGTTCAAGTATTTATCTAAAAGCGCCTCGTCATTTTCGGCTGCCGCCTCCATGAGCTCTTGCCGGGCCTCGGCTGCCGTCTCCGCCATATTGCTTGGTATCTCAGTGGCGACGGGCTTTCCCTTATCGAAGATGATCGCCTCCGCTTTAACCAGGTCGATAACGCCCTTAAAATCTTTGCCGGCTCCAAGAGGGAGCTGGAGGGGAACCAAGGTTCCCTTGATCGAGGCTTTGATTGAAGCCAAGGCCTTATCGAAATCGGCGTTCTCCTTATCCATCTTGTTTACGAAGATCAACTTGGCCAATCCTTCTAACTCTGCCATCTTCCAATAAGTCTCGGCCTGAGGCTCAAAGCCGCTTACGGCGTCTATCAACAAGACGGCCCCATCCGAGGCCCGAAGGCTGCCTTTGACCTCTCCGACGAAATCGGCATAACCCGGATTGTCTATCAGGTTTATCTTACAATCCTTCCAGTTGAAACTGGCTATAGTCGAGGTGAGGGAGATATGCCGTTTTATCTCTTCGGGGTCGTAGTCGCTGACCGTCGAACCGTCATCGACCTTGCCGAGCCTTTCGATCACTCCGGCATTGAAGAGCATGGCTTCGGTCAGGCTGGTTTTGCCGGCTCCTCCGTGAGACATAAGGCTTACGTTTCTGATCTCCGATGTGGTTATCTTGCCCATCTAATCACCCTTTCGAACCACTTGGCAAAGAAAGCAAAATTATCTACACATTTCGACATCAAGCCCAGACAACCTTCATTATTTTGCAAATGATTTAGAAGCAAGGCGGAAAGGTTTTGAGCAAGCACCGAAATTAACGGCTTAAGGGCCGTTTTTTGGGAAGGATGGTTATGAGTATCAGCCCGCCAAGGAATCCTCCGATATGGGCAAACCAGGCCACCCCGCCCGCCTCCATCGTGGCCGAGGTGATAGAAAAATAACCGCTCAACAACTGGATGGCGAACCAAAAACCGATGACGACGAGAGCGGGCAGGCGGATGATTGTAAAGAAGAAGAAGAGCGGAATGGCCACATCGACGCCGGCCAAAGGGAAGAGAACGAGATAGGCGGCGAGAACTCCGGCGATGGCTCCGCTTGCCCCTAAGCTTGGCAAGGTTGAGGTGGGATTGGCGGCGATATGGGCAGACGATCCGGCCAGCCCGGCCAGAAGATAGAAGATTAGAAAACCGAAGTGACCGAGAGCGTCCTCAACATTATTGCCAAATATCCAAAGATAGAGCATGTTGCCGAAGAGATGAAACCAGCCGCCGTGAAGAAAAATGGATGTGAGCATGGTGAGAAGGACGGCTGGAGATCTATCTGCCAATATGATCGCGGGCGTAGCTCCAAAGCTTCTCACGAAGGCATCGAGGCCGCTTCCTAAGCTCAGCTCGAAGATGAAGACGGCCGAATTTATGGCGATCAAAGCCAGAGTTATGATCGGAAAGGTGCGGGCGGGATTCTCGTCTCTGATCGGTATCATATACCCTCCTTCCAAGAATCATTTTACGGCGCTCAAATTGACAAAGCAAACTTGCAATCCTATGATTGTTTTATTATTCTGGTCAAAAAATAGGAGGAGATATGTTGCTTAGTCCCATGTTGTTTCTGATAATCCTGCTCTTCATTCCCATCATGCTTGTCATCACCACCTACAATGCCTTTGTAACCTTTAGAAACCGGATAGATAACGCTTGGTCACAGATAGATGTTCAACTCAAGAGGCGCTACGATCTCATCCCCAATCTTGTCGAGACGGTCAAGGGTTACGCCGCCCACGAGAAGGAGCTTTTCGAGAAGGTAACCCAAGCCCGTGCCCAGGCCATAAACGCGAGCGGCGTCGCCGAGCAGGCTCAGGCCGAGAACGCCCTTTCGTCCACTTTAAAGTCTCTCTTTGCGGTGGCTGAAGCCTACCCCGACCTCAAAGCCAATCAGAATTTCATGATGCTCCAAGAGGAGCTGGCTGGAACCGAAAGCAAGATAGCCTACGCCCGTCAGTTCTATAACGATACCGTCATGAAGTTCAATACGGCCATTCAGAAGTTTCCCGGCAATATTATCGCTTCGATCTTCGGCTTTGCAGCCCGCGAGTATTTCGAGGCGGAAGAGGTTTCAAAGGAGCCGGTCAAAGTATCCTTCTAGGTCAAGCCCTTGCTTTTGCCCACTTCAATTAAGTCTTTAAAATAATCCAATCCTTGGTGATGCATCGTGTATGAGGAGATTTCCAGCAACATCAGAAGATCTTGGGCGATGATGATAATCTTTATCATCTTCGTCGTCTTTTTGGGCTATATCTTTGGCCAGGTTACCGACTTCGGTTATGCGGGCGTGGTCTTGGCGATTATCGTCGCCATCGCCATGAGCTGGACCGGTTATTATTACAGCGACAAGATCATCCTTTCCATGAGCCGGGCTCGCCCGGTCGAAAAGGGGGAGTTTCCCTATCTCTACAATGTGATAGAAGGCCTTTCAATCGCGGCCGGTCTGCCTACCCCCAAAATGTACGTCATCGAGGATACCGCCCCCAACGCCTTTGCCACCGGGCGCGACCCGGAGCACTCGGCGGTCGCCGTTACGACCGGCCTTCTGGCCAAGCTCGATCGGGTTGAGCTGGAGGGGGTCATCGCTCACGAGATGAGTCACATCAAGAACTACGACATTAAGCTCGCGAGCCTGGCCGTGGTCATGGTCGGGATCGTCACCTTGCTCGCCGACTGGCTGTTGCGCTCATTTTGGTGGGGCGGCCGAAGGGACCGCGATGACGATAATGCTTTTGGGGCGGTCCTCATGCTGATCGGGCTCGTCATGGCCATCTTGGCTCCGATAATCGCTCAACTTATGCGCCTTGCCCTCTCCAGGCAGAGGGAGTTTTTGGCCGACGCGAGCGGGGCGATGCTGACCCGCTATCCAGAGGGGTTAGCCTCAGCCTTAGAGAAGCTTGCCTCCGACCGTGAGCCGCTCGAAGCGGCCAATAAGGCGACCGCCCATCTCTATATCGTCAATCCCTTAAAGGGTATGGGCGGGGCGGTGAACAATCTCTTCAATACCCATCCGCCGATTAGCGAAAGGGTGGCCAAGCTTCGCGCCATGTCTTTTGAGTCCGCTTAAGGGCAGGTATTCTAGTCCTTCAAGATGTCGAACCCCCTTGCCTCAAACGTCCCCTTGGTCAAGGGGGCGTTGACAACTTTGTTAAGTAGTTTTAAAATTTTAAAAGTATTTAAATTAGCGCGGAGTTAAGGATTATGGCGGATGATCTAAAGGTAAAGGTGTTTAAGGCTCTCTCCGATCAGACCAGGTGTGAGCTGGTAAAGCGGATGATCGGCGGCGAGGTATCTTGCGATCTGATCTCCAAGGACTTCGAACTCTCAAGGCCCGCCCTCTCCCATCACATCAGGGTCTTAAGGGAGTCGAGTCTGATAATCTTGAGGAAGGATGGGCAGTTTCATCATTATGCTCTCAACCTTATCTTCATCGAGAAGAACCTGCCCGGGCTGATGGAAGTGCTTAAGAAATGAGGGGTGATTTATCATGGATCTTACCATTTACATAAAGGATAACTGCGCCGAGTCGGAGAAGGCTCTTGAACTCGCCTCCTTCTTGAAGAGCTTGAACCCGGCCGTAAATTTGAGCATCATAAATGTCGACCGGGCGAGCGATCTTGACGGGGGGCTCGATATGGTCGCTCTCTCTCAAGGCAGACCGGTTTATGTTCTAAACGGCCGGATCATCAATCTTGGCAACCTTAAGGATTCGTTGGTTTTGCGGGAGATACTCTACCAAGAGGGCGTGGTATTCCACTAAAATTTAAAACCACTCAAAGGGGCGGGCTCATGCTGAGCCCGCCCCTTTGAGTGGTTTTAAGTCGAAAGAGAAGGGGCGCACCCGTGATCAAGAAGGATGATTTTGCCAGGTTTAAAGAGGTGATAATCGCCTCCTATCGCCCCCATCTCTGGCACGAAGGACTCACCCCTTTTCAGGTTCTCGTCTCCGTCGTCCTCTCCCAAGCGACCGAGCGGCGGGGCAACATCAAGGCCTACAAGAACCTTAAAAACCGCTTCGAAATAACCCCCCAAAACTTCAGAGATATCTCCCAAGGTGAGCTTGCCGAGTTGATCAAGCCGGCCGGCCTTCACCAAAATAAGTCAAAGGTGCTCAAGGGGGCGGCGCTGGCGATAATCGAAGATTATGGCGGCGATTTAGCCCGAATATTTGAGCCCATCGAAGAGGCGAGAGGAAGGCTGATAGCCCTACCCGGCGTTGGGGCAAAGACGGCTGATGTGGTCTTGGCTTTGGCTGCTCACCAAGGGGTCTTTCCCGTCGACACCCACATCGCAAGAATCGCAAAAAGGCTCCCATTGGTCGGCCAGGAAGCTAAGTACGAAGAGATCAAGGCGGCCTATGAGAGCTGGACGCCAAAGGAAGAGAGACTCTTCCTTCACATGGCCCTAATAGAGCATGGCCGAAAGGTCTGCAAGAGCCAGCATCCAAGATGTGGGGCATGTCAAATAAAGGATATCTGCGGCCGGGTCGGGGTCGACTCTTCTTGAGACTAGCTCCGCTTTGAAGGCGGCCAAAAGATTTTAAATTTAAAAAAGAGTATAATTGCAAACCATAAGGGCATAAAGGAGGGGCTTTAAGCTCAAATGGCGCCTTTAAAGGAGTATCGAGAGAAGCGCGATTTCAAATCGACCCCAGAACCCGTGGGCGAGGCGGTCAAAGAGGGCGAGAACCGCTTTGTGGTCCAAGAGCACCATGCCACAAGCCACCATTTTGACTTTCGCCTGGAGCTTGCCGCCACGATCGACGGAACCGACTATGTCTTGAAATCTTGGGCCGTGCCCAAAGGGGTGCCGACCGAGATAGGAGTCAAACGTCTGGCCATCGAGGTTGAAGACCACCCGGTTGGCTACATCGATTTTGAGGGCGAGATACCCGAGGGCCAGTACGGCGCGGGCAAGGTTGAGATCTTCGACAGCGGAACCTTCACTCTTTTAAAACGAGACCAAAAGGAGGTCGAGGTCGTATTGAGCGGAGCGGTCCTTAAGGGACGATACGTCTTGATACATACCGGCTTTCAGGGCGGCAAGGGCTGGCTCATCTTTAAAGCCAAGGACAAGGGGTAGGGCTTGGCGGACTTTATCTTGATATATATGACCGCATCCGATCTGAATGAGGCGAGACGGATCTCCTCAGCTCTCTTAGAGAAGAGGCTCGTCGCTTGTGCCAACATCATCCCTTCTGTCGAATCCCACTACCACTGGCAGGGAAAAGTCGAGGAGGCCAGCGAAGTTGTCGTGATATATAAGACTCAAAAGGATAAGTTCGAGGCGGTGGCGGCCGAGATCAAAGGGACCCACTCTTATGAGGTTCCGGCCATCGTCTCTTTCGATATAACCGAGGGCGATCCGGCCTATCTCAAATGGATCGAGAAGGAGACGAGTGAATAGATATGAAAAAAGGAATTAAGATAGCGATCGGCTTGACGGTCGCAGCCATACTTCTCCTTTACGTGTTCATCATAGCTTCGATCTTTTTCAGCTCCAAGGAATCGAGCGCAAGCTATGGGAAGGACGCCGTCGCCGTCATCTCCTTAAGCGGGGTGATAGCAGACAGCAGCGGCGATTCGGATCCTTTCGGCTCGGTGGTCGGGATAACCCCAAGTTTTGTCCGGGGTGAGCTTGGAAAGGCTTTGGATGACCCATTCGTCAAAGCGGTCGTCCTAAAAGTCAATAGCCCGGGTGGCTCGGCCGCCGCCTCTCAAGAGATAGCCGCCGAAATCAAGAGGTTCAAAAAAGAAAAACCGGTCGTCGTTTTGGTCGGCGATATGGCCGCTTCCGGCGGGTATTATGTCTTAGCTCCTTGCGATAGCATCGTGGCCAAACAGGGAAGCCTGGTTGGAAGCATCGGGGTCATCTCCCAATTTACCGATCTGTCCGGCCTTTATGAGAAGCTTGGCATCAAGGTTCAAACCGTCAAATCGGGGGCTCACAAGGACATGGGGGCCCGGGCCTTAACCCAAAAGGAGCTCGCCAAATGGCAGGCGCTCTCCGACGAGATCTACGAGGAGTTCATAAAAGAGGTGGCAGAGGGGCGCAAACTTGAGATAAGCGAGGTGCGCTCCCTTGCGACAGGGGAACTCTTTACCGGCAGCCAAGCTAAGGAGCTTAAGCTCATCGACCACGTCGGCGACTACCAAAAGGCGATAGACGTCGCAGCCGAGCTGGCTGAGATAGAGGACCCAGTGATCATCGAGCATGAGGGGCCATCATTATTCGATGCCCTCTTCGGTCTTTCGGCGGCCGATCTTGATAGGTTCATCAAGGCCAAAGTCTTCGGTGTGGAATATGCCGTCTTGGATTCCTTAAAAGAAGGGGCGGCCACGCCCAAATATCAGCTTATAAGGTGAGTCGACTCTCGCTCTTAAGATCCTTGTAAAAGATTTATCGCACTTCTTGTTTGGGCGAGAAGATTTCCACCCGTGAAAGGAGCAGGCTTTGGATACTTTTAAAGCCATAATTTCCAGAAGGAGCTGTCGTCATTTTGATGGCCGGCCGATACCAGGCGAGATCGTTGAGGACTTGATGAGGGCCGCTTGCTCGGCTCCATCCGCTCACAACAGCCAGCCTTGGCAGTTCATGATCGTAAAGGGTGAAAAGAAGGCCGCTTTGGCCTCGCTCTTTCTTACCGTCTCCAGCGAGGAGAGGTATAAGGAGTATACCGGCTTCTATGTCAACCGTCTTCTTAAGTATTCCAGCCGGATGCTTGAGGAGGCGCCGCTCGTCGTTGCCGTCTTCAATAGGGGAAGCTTCACAAAAGAGGCGGCCAAATACTTCGGCCGGACCAAACGGGAGTTTCTGCATCTGATGGAGGTCCAGAGCGTGGCCGCCGCCATTGAAAACCTGCTCATTGCTGCCGAAAGCTTCGGTCTTGGCAGCGTCTGGCTGGGCGTGCCGCTACTAATTCCCGAAGAGTTGATTGAAGACTTCTTTAGAACCAAGGATGAACTGATGGCCATCTTGCCGCTCGGCTATCCAACCAAGCGCCGTTTGATTGAAAAAAGAATCGAGATCGGTGAGCGGGTAAGCCATCTTGATTGAGGCTGAAAAAAATCATCTTCTTTAGGGGGAGATTTGCCGGAACTACCCGAGGTTGAGACGATAAAAAGGCAGCTTGAAGGGCTACTCTTTAGCAAGAGCTTCGATGAGGTTAACGTCATCTCGAAAAAGCCCCTGAGCGGGCTCGACGAGAGCGAATTTATTCGAGCTGTAAAAGGGGCCCGGATAACCGGGGTTAAGAGGCGGGCTAAGATACTCATCATCCAGCTTTCAAACGGCTTCAGTCTTCTCATCCACCTCAAGATGACTGGCCGCCTCCTCTACATGGGCCCTAATGAGCCGGTCACAAAACATGCCCACATCATCTTCTCTCTTTCGGATGGGATGACTTTAAGATTTTGGGATATGCGCAAGTTCGGCTATGTCAAGCTGGCCCAAAGAGAGCTAAGCGAGATCGAAGAGCTGAAGGCACTTGGCCCCGAAGCCTTGGAGCTTAGCGAGGAGGAGTTCGTAGCGCTTGCTAAAACCAAACGCTCGGGCAGGATAAAGCAGGTCTTGATGGATCAGAATTTTCTGGCCGGAGTCGGCAACATCTACTCCGACGAAGCTCTCTTTTTGGCCGGGATCAACCCTCAAAGAAACATCGCCACGTTGAGCGACGATGTTCTAAGGCTCCTCTTTCGGGCGATTCGTCAAGTCCTCTTGGAGGCGATAGAGGCGAAAGGTTCCTCGGTTGGCGATTATGTCGACGCCTTTGGAAACGAGGGTAGTTACGTCAAAAAGCACCGGGTTTACGGCAAATTTGGCAAGAGTTGCCCCCGCTGCAAGGCCAAGGTGGATCGGGTAAGGCTTGGTGGGCGAAGCGCTCACTTCTGCCCCGCTTGCCAGAAATGATCACCTCTTCCAAAGAGGCTTCTTCCTTGCCTCTTCATCCCCGTTGCTCTAAAATTACCTTGGTTTTTAATGTTGATATTTGGAGGAGAAATGGTTAGAACGGGAACGCTGAAAGTTAAAACGGGTCTCGCCGAAATGCTTAAGGGCGGCGTGATAATGGATGTGACCGATGCCGAGCAGGCTAGAATAGCGGAAGAAGCGGGCGCCGTTGCCGTCATGGCCTTGGAGAGGGTCCCGGCCGATATCAGGGCGGCCGGCGGGGTGGCCCGGATGGCCGATCCCTTGATAATCGAAGAGATAATGGGCGCGGTCACCATCCCAGTCATGGCCAAGGTGAGGATCGGCCACTTCGTCGAGGCCAAGGTCTTGGAGTCTCTCGGGGTCGATTATATCGATGAGAGCGAGGTCTTAACCCCGGCCGATGAGGCCAATCACATAGACAAGCAGGCTTTTACCATTCCCTTCGTCTGCGGGGCAATCAACTTGGGAGAAGCCCTTCGCCGGATCGGCGAAGGAGCGGCCATGATCCGCACCAAGGGCGAGGCCGGGACAGGCAACGTCGTCGAGGCCGTTCGCCATATGCGCACCATCGTCGGGGAGATGAATTGGCTAAAGGGCCTTGCTAAAGAGGAGCTGATGGCCGCGGCCAAGAAGCTCATGGCTCCTTACGAGTTGGTCTTGATGGTGGCCGAGACGGGCAAGCTTCCGGTGGTCAACTTCTCTGCCGGCGGCATCGCCACCCCGGCCGATGCGGCCCTGATGATGCAGCTTGGAGCCGAAGGCGTCTTTGTCGGGTCGGGCATCTTCAAGTCGAATGATCCCAAGGCCAGAGCCAAGGCGATCGTCGAGGCGACCACCCACTACGACGATCCGGCCGTCATCGCCGAAGCCTCCAAGGGGATCGGCGAGGCGATGAAGGGACTGGATATCAGAGAGATCGACCAGGATAAATTGATCCAGACTCGCGGCTGGTAGATTAATCCAAAGGGAAGATGGACAAGTGGCCAAGAGGATCGGCGTTCTGGCCCTCCAAGGGGCGGTCAGAGAACATCTTAAGATGATAGAGAGAGTCGGAGCTCATGGGGTGAGCATAAAGAATCCCCATGAGCTCTCAAATATTGACGGGCTCATCATTCCGGGCGGAGAGTCGACGACAATCTCCAAACTGATGAGGCGCTACGGGATGATGGAGCCGCTAAGAAAACTCGGCCAAAATGGCCTTCCCATCTTTGGCACCTGCGCCGGGATGATTATGCTGGCCAAGGAGTTCATAGGCCAAGCCGAAGAGAGCCTTTCTCTCATGGATATTACGGTCAGAAGGAACGCTTTTGGCCGCCAAAGAGAGAGCTTCGAGGCGGAGCTTGAAGTAGAAGGTCTTATTGGCGAGCTCTTTTCGGCCGTCTTCATACGGGCTCCCTGGATAGAGCGGGCCTTTGAAGGGGCTGAAGTCTTAGCCGAATTTGAGGGCCACATCGTCATGGCTAAAGAGAAGAATCTTCTCGCCTCGGCCTTCCACCCCGAGCTTACCGATGACGTCCGCATTCACGAGCTCTTTTTGAAGATGCTATAGAAAGCGAATAAAAAAAGGGAGGCCGTTTGGCCTCCCTTTTCTAAGTTTACTCTAGTCTTCCTCGATGACTATCGCTTCCATCGGGCATTCCTCGGCGCAGACTCCACAACCATCGCAGGTCTCCTCGTTGGTTGGAACGGAGATGTCATCTACAAGCTCTAAAACATCGTTCGGGCAGGCATCAACACAGATACCGCATCCGGTGCACTCATCACTGTCTACGATCGGTCTTGGCATGGGCTTCCTCCTCGAGATTTTTATTCTGTGCGCTTAAGCTTGCGCATAACCACACTTATACATAAAGAGAAATCGTTTGTAAAGACGAAATTTAGATTTTACTTAGAATTATCCCCCCATACTTATTCGGGTCGCATATTTATCGGATCCACAAAATTTGACATCAATAGACTTAGATTTTATAATTAGTTTACACTAAAATTAAGAACCAGATTTAAGGAGTGATAGAAATGGCTAAAGTTTTAGGTATCGATCTTGGTACCACCAACTCTTGTATGGCTGTTCTCGAAGGAGGAGAGCCGACGGTAATCCCCAACGCTGAGGGCGGTAGGGTTACCCCGTCGGTCGTTGCCTTCTCTAAGGGCGGAGAGGTTCTGGTCGGCGAGGTTGCCAAGAGGCAGGCCATCGTCAACCCGGAGCATACCATCCGCTCCATCAAGCGGAAGATGGGCACCAAGGATAAGGTTAAGATCGAGGGGAAGGACTATACTCCCGAGCAGATTTCCGCCTTCATCCTGCAGAAACTCAAGAGGGACGCTGAGAGCTACCTGGGAGAAAAGATCACCCAGGCCGTCATCACCGTGCCTGCCTATTTCGATGATGGCCAGAGGACGGCGACCAAGGACGCCGGCGCCATCGCCGGACTTGAGGTCCTTCGCATCATCAACGAGCCGACGGCAGCTTCCTTGGCCTACGGTCTTGGCAAGGACAAGGAAGAGACGATCTTAGTCTTCGACCTTGGCGGCGGAACCTTCGACGTTTCGATTCTCGAGCTAGGCGAAGGCGTCTTTGAGGTCAAGTCGACCAGCGGCGACACCCATTTGGGCGGCGACGACTGGGATCAGAGGATCATCGACTGGATGGTAGAGGACTTCAAATCCAAAAACGGAGTCGATCTGGCCAAGGATAAGATGGCCCTTCAAAGGCTGAAAGAGGCGGCCGAAAAGGCCAAGGTCGAGCTGTCTTCGACCCAATCGACAAGCACAAATCTTCCCTTCATCACCGCAAGTGATCAGGGTCCGCTCCATTTGGATATGACGCTCACCCGCTCCGAATTTCAGAAGATGACTTCGGATCTGCTTGATAAATGCGTTGCCGCCTTCAACCGAGCGGTCGATGATGCCAAAATAAAAGTGGCCGATCTCGACCATGTCATTTTGGTTGGCGGCTCGACCCGTATGCCAGCCGTTCACGATCTGGTCAAGAAGCTGGCTGGCAAGGAGCCCCATAAGGGAGTCAACCCCGACGAGGTTGTGGCGGTGGGCGCTTCGATTCAGGCAGGCGTCCTCAAGGGCGAAGTCAAAGAGGTTCTTCTCTTGGATGTCACCCCGCTCTCTCTTGGCATCGAGACCAAGGGCGCAATCTTCACCAAGCTCATCGAGAGGAATACCACTATCCCGACGAGAAAGAGCGAGATTTTCACGACCGCAGAGGATGGTCAAAGCAGCGTCGAGATCCACGTCCTCCAGGGCGAGCGCCCAATGGTCTCGGGCAATAAGACGCTCGGCCGGTTCCATCTGGTCGGCATTCCCGCCGCGCCAAGGGGCATCCCGCAGATTGAGGTGGCCTTCGACATCGATGCCAACGGCATCACCCACGTCTCGGCCAAAGATCTTGGCACTGGCAAGGAGCAGGCCATGACAGTCACCGGAACCTCCTCGCTCTCGAGCGAAGAGATCGACAAGATGGTCAAAGAGGCCGAATCGCACGCGGCCGAGGATGCGAAGAAGAAAGAGGAGGCTGAGGCGAGAAACAATGCCGACAACCTCGTCTACAATACCGAAAAGAGCTTAAGCGAAGCCAAGGATAAGCTCTCCGAAGAGGATAAAACCAATATCGAGGCGGCCTTGAAGGAAGCCAAAGAGGCCTTGAAGGGCAGCGATATCGAGAAGATCAAGGCCGCGGCCGAGAATCTTCAGCAGGCAGCCTATAAGCTCGCCGAAGTCCTCTATCAGCAGGCTCAAGCCGCCGAAGGCGCGGAAGCTTCAGGCGAAGCCTCCGCTCAGGGACAGTCCGAAGGAGAGGTCGTCGACGCCGACTATGAGGTCGTCGATGAGGATAACAAGGAATAAGGCGGCTCATTAAGAGATCATCCGGGGTTGCAGACGAAACCGCAACCCCTTCAAGCTTTAACCAGTCGGAGGTTTGCAGATGACTAAAGAAGAAAAGGAAAAGGCCCAGGCCGGCGAAGCGGAGCAAAAACATAAGGAAGATGAGGGCCACAGAGAGAAGAAGGACAAACTCGCCTCTTTAAAAGAAGAGCTCAAAAAGAAAGAGGAAGAGGCCGCCTCCTATCTCGATATGCTCCAAAGGCTCAAGGCCGAGTTCGAGAATTACAAGAAGAGAGTCGAGCGTGATCAAGCGGCCTTCTTCGAGATGGCATCGAAGGATATCATCCTAAAGACCCTGCCGGTTTTGGATAATTTAGAAAGAGCCCTTCAAGCTTTGAGCGGGGGGGCCGATCTAGACTCCTTCAAGAGGGGGATAGAGCTTGTGACCGGACAGTTTGGCGAGATACTTAAGAAGGAAGGGATCAGCGTCATCGATCCGGTCGGTCAAAAGTTTGACCCCACCCACCATGAGGCCTTCATGCAGGTCGAAAGCGATGACCATGAGGAAGGAAGAGTAGTCGAGGTCTTTCAGAAGGGCTATGCCATAAACGGTAAAGTCATCCGCCCGGCCGTGGTCAAGGTGGCTAAAGCCCGCTCTTAGATTTTAACAAGACACAAATGAAGGAAGATAAGCAATATGCCTAATCATACTCGCAAGGATTACTACCAAATATTGGGCGTCGACAAGAAGGCAACGGCCGAGGAGATAAAGAAGGCCTACCGTAAGCTTGCCCGCGAGTACCACCCCGACAAGGCCGAGGAGGCCAAGAAGAAGGAGTCAGAGGAGAAATTCAAGGAGATCAGCGAGGCCTACGAGGTTCTCTCCGACGAGAAGAAGCGCTCCGATTACGATCGTGGGGTGAGCTACTTCACCTCGGGCGGGCCGGCGGGTGGGGCCGATCCGAGCTTCGGCGGTTTTGGAGATTTCGGACAGTTCTCCGATATCTTCAACATCTTCGGGATGGGCGGCTCGGCGAGAGGCCGCGGCTATGATATGCCAGAGCGCGGGCGCGATCTTCAATACAGCGTCCAGCTTTCATTCGACCAAGCTTATAACGGGGCCTCAATAAAACTCAACGTGACCAGGGAGAGTGCCTGTACGACTTGCTCTGGCAGTGGGGCAAAACCGGGAACTTCGCCCCGGGTCTGCTCATCCTGCGGCGGAAGCGGTCAGATCGCCCAGAATCAGGGTTTCTTCAGCATCAGCAGGCCCTGCCCGTCTTGCCTGGGCAAAGGGAAGATCATAGAGAGTCCCTGTCCGACCTGTAAGGCCAAGGGGCGGGCGACCAAGACCGAGCCGGTTAATGTGAAGATACCCCCCGGCGTTATCGATGGCTCTAGGATCCGGTTTCCTGGCAAAGGGGAGACTGGCTATAGAGGTGGTCCAAGCGGTGATCTCTACGTGATTACCAAGGTCAAGGCACACCCCGTCTTTAAGCGTGATGGCGGTGACATCCTGATGGATCTGCCGCTGAAATTCACCGAGGCGGCGCTTGGGGCCAAGATCAAGGTTCCGACGATGGGCGGGGCGATATCGCTAAAGATTCCGCCCGGCACTCAAGACGGACAGGTCTTCTCGCTCAAGGGCAAGGGGGCGCCCCGTCTAAAGGGGCGCGGCAAGGGCGACATGTTGATCAAAGCCAAGATCTTTGTGCCAAAGGACGTAAAAGGAGAGAAGAAGGAGATTTTGGAGAAGCTTCAAGCGATTGACAAGGATAACCCCAGAGAAAATCTGGATAAATTAGTATAAAACGTAAGCGGTGAAAGAGATGGAAGGAAGAGATAAAAAAGGAGTCTATATGATTGGAGTGGCGGCCCGCCTTTTGGGCCTCCACCCCCAAACCCTTCGAACGTACGAGGCCAAGGAGATAATCTCGCCGTCCAGAAGCATTGGTAAGACCCGCCTCTATTCGGAGGAGGATATTGAGATGCTCAAATATATCCAGAAACTCACAAGCGATCTTGGAATTAACCTCTCCGGGGTCAAGATGATCATGGATCTGAACGAGCAGATAGAAGAGATGGACAAGAAGATGGATGAGATGAGAAGCCGGATGGACGAGATTCAAAGAGATATGGAAAAGAAGATCGATAGCGTCCATAAGAGCTATCGAAGAGATATAGTGCTAATCCCCAAGGGGAGCCTAGCAAAGAGAGAGGAGAGAAGGTGATGGACATGTTCGATAAATTTACAGAGAAGGCACGCGAGGCGGTTATGGTAGCCCAGGACGCGCTTCGTAGGATAAATAATAATCAAATGGGCACCGAGCACCTCCTTTTGGGACTACTCGCTCAGACCGACGGGATCATTCCCCAGATATTTGCCATGCTTGGGGCGGATATCGGCGAGGCCAGGATCAGGATAAACGATATCGTCGAACTCTCAAAGCGCGATCGGGCTTTTGGAACGATAGAGCAGTTCGTCTTGACCCCGCGTCTTAAGACGGCCATAGATATCGCCACCGAAGAGGCCAAGCGCCTCGGCGACGGTTATGTCGGAAGCGAGCACCTTTTGATAGGTATCTTGAAGGAAGCCGAAGGTCCGGCCGCGATCATGCTCCGCGACCTCGGCTTCGGTGAGGATAAGCTCTACGGCGCCTTGCGCCAAATAAGAAGGGGCGGCTTTACCGATGAATCACTCGCTCCCAAAGGCAAGATGCTCGCCAAATACAGCCGTGATCTGACGGCCGCGGCCAAGGACGGCAAACTCGATCCGGTCATCGGCCGCGCTGAGGAGATTAAAAGGGTCATCCAGATCTTATCTCGCCGGACTAAGAACAATCCGGTTCTGATCGGCGACAGCGGCGTCGGCAAGACGGCCATTGCCGAAGGGCTCGCCCAAGCGATCGTGGACAGCGAAGTGCCCGAGATTTTAAAGGATAAGCGAGTCGTCTCGCTCGATCTGGGCAGCCTGGTTGCCGGGGCGAAATACCGCGGTGAGTTCGAAGAGAGGCTAAAGGGCGTTGTCGATGAGATCAAGAGGGCGAGCGGAGATATCATCCTCTTCATCGACGAGCTCCACAACGTGGTCGGAGCCGGGGCGGCTGAAGGGGCGCTCGATGCCTCCAGTCTGCTTAAACCGGCACTGGCCAGGGGCGAGCTTCAATGCGTCGGGGCGACTACCTTGGATGAGTACAGAAAATACATAGAGAAGGATGCGGCCTTGGAGCGCCGCTTCCAACCGATCATGGTGAGCGAACCGACCGTCGATCAGACGATCGAAATCTTAAAAGGTCTTCGCGACCGCTATGAGGCTCATCACAGAGTCAAGATAAGCGACGAGGCCTTGGAGGCGGCGGCCAAGCTATCCAGCCGTTATGTGACCGATCGCTTTCTGCCCGATAAGGCGATAGATCTGATGGATGAGGCCGCTTCCAAGCTCCGCTTGGAGTCGATCATGCTTCCGCCTGATCTTCGAAAATTGGAAAATGAGCTATCCGATCTGATCAAGGAGGGCGAAGAAGCGGTAAGTCTGCGCGACTATGAGAAGGCGGCCAAACTTCGCGACGAGACCGATCGGCTTCAGACCGAGTTCAACGTCAAGCGCGAGGGGTGGCTGGCTGAAAAGGGCATCACGAGCTCGACCGTCTCAGCCGAGAATATTGCGGCCGTTGTCTCGAGTTGGACGGGGATTCCGGTCAGCCGGATGCTGGAAGAGGAGGCCGAAAAGCTCCTTCGGATGGAGGAAGAACTTCATGATCGGATTATCGGACAAGACGAGGCGGTAAGCCGGGTCTCCGAAGCGATCCGCCGGGCTCGGGCGGGACTCAAGAATCCGCGCCGGCCCATCGGTTCCTTCATCTTCTTGGGTCCGACCGGAGTCGGCAAGACCGAGCTGACCAAGGCTCTGGCCGAATTCCTCTTCGATGATGACGACGCCATGATCAGGATAGATATGAGCGAGTACCAGGAGCGCCACACAGTCTCGCGCCTGGTTGGAGCCCCTCCGGGCTACGTCGGTTTCGAGGAGGGCGGTCAACTGACCGAGGCGGTAAGGCGTCGCCCTTACTCGGTCATCCTCTTCGATGAGATCGAAAAGGCTCACCCCGACGTCTTCAACACGCTTCTGCAGATCTTGGATGACGGGCGTTTGACCGATGCCAAGGGGCGGACGGTGAGCTTTAAGAATACGGTCATCATCATGACCTCAAACCTTGGGGCGCACCTTATCCAAAAAGAGAAGGGCTCGCTTGGTTTCGGCAAGGAGAAGGAGGACGAGAGCGAGGCCTCGTTCGAAAAGATGAAGCAGATCATAATGGCCGAGCTGAAAAAGAACTTTAGGCCCGAGTTCTTAAACAGGATAGATGAGATCATTATCTTCCGCGAACTCACCCAGGATGAGATCCTAAAGATCGTAGACACCATGCTCGCTGATCTCAAAGAGCAGCTCAAGGAGAGGGAGATGGAGATCGAGGTATCAGATGAGGCTAAGGCACATCTAGCCAAAGAGGGCTATGACCCCAAACTTGGAGCCCGCCCCTTAAGAAGGGCGATTCAAAGGTTGATTGAGAACGCCTTGGCCTCCGAGATAATCCGGGGCAAGTTCGGTGAAGGAGATCTCGTCAAAGTCTCTATCAAAGATGGCGAGCTCGCCTTCGAGAAAGCCAAAAGGCTAAAAGATAAGAAAGAGAAGACGACCGTCTAATCGGTCAAAACAGGAACGAAAGGGTTGCAATTTTTTTGGGTTGCAGCCCTTACGTTTTTACAGCTTAAAGTATATAGTTATATTTCAAAACCGCTTTAAGGAGGTGTAAGATTTGGCAGAAGGAAATGATAAGGCGCCTTCGAGCAGCGGTCTCGATCCCAAGTTAGCCGGCCTTCTTTGTTACGGCTTCGGTTGGGTGAGCGGACTCATTTTTTTTCTGATGGTCAAGGATGACGATTATGTGCGCTTTCACGCCATGCAGTCGATCCTGGTATTTGGCACTTTAAACGTCTTAAGCTACGTTTCTTGGTCTGTCCCGGTTGTTGGTTGGATTGTGGGCATTTCGATCTTTCCGGTATCGGTGATTCTCTGGATCATCCTCATGGTCAAAGCCTATCAGGGTGAACGCTACAAACTTCCCTTCTTCGGCGATCTGGCTGAAAACTACATTTAATCTTCTTGATCCAATGCAAATCTAATGCTCTCCAACATCATTCTGTCCTTTTTAGTATAGGGCTGGGCAAATGACCCGATTGGGTCATTTGCCTGTAATCCATCTCAAATTCGCATCGATTATCTTTTGCTTTCAACTCATTTAACCGGTTAACAAAATGCATCTTATAGCCGATTATTATCTAATAAAAATGGGATAATGTTGGAAGCCACCTTTAATTCCAGCCCCGCTCAGTCCAAAGCGTTCTTCTTTAAATCCTCGACCCTTCCTTTGAGCCCCGAAGTTATTTGGATGCTCCCATCGGATAGGACCAAAATTCCTTCGATGCGACCGTCGCCCTCCAGAAACTCCACTCCAAGTTTGGGGCCCATGACGAAAACGGCTGTAGAGAGAGCATCTGCTTCTGCTGCCGAGATCTCACCGAGAACGGTAGCGCTCATCAAGCCCTTGGATGGCATGCCCGTCTTGGGATCCAAGATGTGGTGATAACGGATTTTGCCCTCTTCGAAGTAGCGTTGATAATCACCCGAAGTGCTCAAAGTCAGCCCATCCAAAAGTAGAGATCCAAGGAGAGACTCCTCTCCCTTCGTCCTTGGGTTCTGAATGCCGATCTTCCAAGGTTTGCCGTCGGCTTTAAGTCCGATGACTTTGGTGGTGCTGCCCATCGTCAAAAGGGCGCTCCCTATTCCCCGTTTTGCCAGAATATCGGCCGCCCTGTCCAGGGCATATCCTTTGGCCACTCCTCCTAAGTCTATCTTCATGCCGGCTTGGGTTAGCCTGACCGAGCGGTCTTCATCGGAAAGCTCAAGCTTCTCGTAACCGACCAAGGGGAGAAGGCGGGCCAGCTCTTGAGGGTCTGGAGTCCGTTTGGCCGCGAAATTCCAAAGATGCTCGATGCTTCCCACCGTGGGATCGAAGGCTCCCCCACTATCTTCTGCTACTTTTAGGCTTGTGGTCAAAACGTCATAGGTCTCTTTTGATATCTTGATACGGTCGCCACCAGCTCCGTTTATCGCCGAAACCTCGCTCTTCTTAGAATAGAAGCTCATCAAAGCGTCGAGGCGCTCTATCTCATCGAAGGCCTCATCGACCGCCATCTCCACTGTCCCCTTGTTTTCTCCAAAGGCTTTGATAGTGACAAAGGTATCCATGAGGACGCGGGTGTCCTCGAACGGGATTTCGCGGTAGACTCCCTTTCTACCCGCAAGAGTCAGACCGATGAGTAAGACTATCGCTATTATCGCGGCGCTTTGGGTTATCCCTTTTCTCTTCATGCTCCTATCACCCTGCCATCATATAACACCTGAGCGTCCCTTCTCAATCTAAAAATCAGGTTGCCCACACATAAAAAAAGGGGGTATAATTTAACTTCTGATGAAAGGGTTTGGTGCAGAATGAAGTTGGGCATTCCACAGGCTCTCCTCTATTATAAGTATGCTCCCCTTTGGAGCGGCTTCTTCTCTGAGCTTGGGGTCGAGATCGTTCTATCCGGCGAGACCGATAAATCCATCCTGAACTTAGGGATTAAGGCGGCTGAGAACGAGGCCTGTCTGCCGCTTAAAGTCTTCTATGGGCACGTCTTGAGCCTAAAGAACAAGGTGGATGCCATATTCATCCCCAGGGTGGTCAGCGTCGAAAAGGACGCCTACACCTGTCCCAAATTCTTAGGTCTGCCCGATATGATAAGGGCTCTTGATGAAGACCTTCCCCGGATAATCTCATGCACCATAGACAGGAAAAAGGGCCTAAAGAATATCATCTTCTCCATCCTTGAGCTCGGACGCAACTTTACCGATGATATCTTCAAGATCGCCGTTGCTGCCCGCAAAGGCTTTGACTCCTTGAAGTCGGTTGAAGGTGAGCCCTTCTTCCGTCATTCATCCGAAGATAGCGGGGCCGGTTCGTGTGGGTCGAAGAGGGGGATCAAGATCGGTCTTTTGGGCCATCCCTACAATATACTTGACCCCTTCATCAATATGAATATCTTGGACAGGCTGGCCGGTTATGGAGCCAGTGTCATCACTTCTGATTCCCATTCGGCCGGCTCATCTCTTTGCAAGGTTACGACGGTTGAGAAGGATCTCTTCTGGACATACGAGAGGGAGGTCGTCGGGGCGGCCTTGAAATGGTTGGACAGCGGAGAGGTCGACGGCATAGTCTATTTCCTCTCCTTTGCTTGCGGGCCCGATTCGCTGGTTCAGGTGATAATAGAGGATGAGGTGAAAAAACGAGGTTCGAATATCCCCATCATGTCGATCGTGATGGATGAACATAGCGGAGCGGCCGGCACCTTGACCAGATTGGAAGCTTTTTTAGATATGATAGAGTGGAAGAAGGCGGCTGAGGCAAAATGAAGCTGACCTTCCCGCACCTCGGCAATATCGACATCATCCTCTCCGGCCTCTTCGAGAGGCTGGGCACAGAGGTGGTTGTGCCGCCTAAGACCTCCCTTCGCACGGTAAATATCGGGGCCAAACATTCACCCGAATTCGCCTGTTTTCCCCTGAAGGTTACGGTAGGCAATCTGATCGAGGGTTTGGAGGCCGGAGCCGATGTGGCCGCCATGGCCGGAGGGGTCGGCCCCTGCCGATTCGGTCTCTATGCCGAGGTACAAAAGAGGATACTCCAATCGCTAGGCAATGATTTCGAGATGGTGATCATCAAGCCCTTCAATACCGCCTACGGAGAATTCTTAAAGACCTGCAAAAGGCTTGCCCCAAAGAGCTCACTTTTTGAGATTGCCCATCAGGTCAAAATCGCCTGGGCCAAGGCGATCGTCATGGATGAGCTCGAGCGCGAAACCTTAAAGATCAGATGTTTCGAAAAATTTTCGGGGACCGTGACCCTTGCTCATCTCAAGGGGATCGAATTGATAAGCAAGGTCGACACGCTGGCCGAGCTTGAGCCGGCCAAAGAAGAGGCACTTCGTCTCCTCACTATGGTCGAGACCGAAGAGAGGGACGATTTTTTGCGGGTAGGCTTGGTCGGCGAGTTCTACGTCGTCTTGGAGCCCTTCGTCAACTTCGATATCGAAAAGATCCTCAGTCAAAAGGGCATATATTTAGAGAGAGCGGTCTACCTTACTGATTGGCTCGACCCTTTCAAGAAGAACCGGATCATCGGGACGAGCCGCAGTGAGCTTGTCCGGTTGGCCCGGCCTTACCTTTCGCATTTTGTGGGCGGAGAGGGGCAGTCCACCGTCGGTCACGTGGTCGAATACGCAAACGAGGGATTTGACGGGATCATCCAACTTCTACCCTTCACCTGTATGCCTGAGATAATAGCCAAGAGCGTCCTTGGCAAAGTGGCCAGAGAGATGGATATACCGATTTTGACCTTGACCATAGATGAGCAGACGGGGCGAGCCGGAATCATGACCAGGCTTGAAGCATTCACCGATCTTTTGAGGAATAGGAGATTTGAGAGGAGGGCGGTATGAAGATCGGCTATCTCGGAGTAGATGTCGGCTCGGTTAGCACCAACCTGGTTGCATTGGGCGAAAGGGAAGAGGTGCTCGCCTACATATACCGGAGGACGATGGGAGATCCGATATCGGCCGTACAAAACGGTCTCATCGAACTGGAGAAGCTCCTTCCATCCGATATAGAGATCCTGGCGGCAGGAACAACCGGTAGTGCCCGCTCTTTGAGCGGAGTTATCGTCGGGGCTGATGTGGTGAAGAACGAGATAACCGCCCATGCGGTTGCGGCTTTAAACATCATCCCGGACGCCAGGACGGTTCTGGAGATCGGCGGTCAGGACTCCAAGATAATAATACTCAGCGACGGCATCGTGGTCGATTTTGCCATGAACACCATCTGCGCGGCCGGGACCGGCTCATTTCTCGACCATCAGGCGGCGCGTATCGGCATAGCGATCGAAGATTTCGGCGACTACGCCCTCCGCTCGAAGGACCCGGCTCAGATCGCCGGGCGTTGCACGGTCTTTGCCGAATCGGATATGATCCATAAGCAGCAGGTGGGCTACCATCTCGAGGACATCATCTATGGCCTATGCAAGTCTCTGGTCAGAAATTACCTCAACAATGTGGCTAAGGGCAAGGAGATAGTTGCCCCGATAATCTTTCAGGGAGGGGTTGCCGCAAACCTTGGGATAAAGAAGGCCTTTGAGGAGGAACTCGGCTTCGAGGTGATAATCCCTAAGTATCATAACGTCATGGGGGCAATCGGGGCGGCGCTTCTGGCCAAGTCGGCCTCCAAGAGGGAGACCTTTAAAGGGAAGTTTCGGGGTTTTTCGGCCGCCAAGATGAATTTTAAGACGGCGAGTTTCGCTTGCAGCGGTTGCTCCAACGGCTGTGAAATAGTCAAGATATCGAATGATAACGAGTCCTTGGCCTGTTGGGGCGGCCGGTGCGGCAAATGGGAAGTCCAAAATGACCGGCCGCCCAAGGCGGTGAAACCTAAGCTGGTTGAGACTACTTTTTAGATATGGTGATCGTTATGCTGTTCTTAACATCCCCCTCGATCGCACCTTCGGCCAGGACGAAGATACACATCCTGCCTCCCTTGACTGCTGAGTAGGTCATGACCATTCCCTCGTCGGTATCGGCTGTAAAAAATCCTTCAATCTTCCAACCATTGGCGAGAAGCTCCGTCTCATAGTAACCCTTTACATCGCTTACGGAATCGTTGGTCAATAAGACGGCAGTAACGGTCTCCAAGCCTATCTCGCCCGAGATATTGATATTGCCGTAAGGAGTCGATCCGGGGTAGACCGGCACATCTTTCGGCCAGTTGGCTGGGAGCTTTGTTCCGGCCCCAAATTCACCGGTTCCCTCATCGGTGGTAACGGTCACCTTATCTCCGCCTATACCGCTCTTAACCTCAACTTTGCCATCCTCGGTTTGAATCGTTCTCTTGGCGCAGCCGGACAGGGTCAAAAGAGTCGCTACTAAGATGAGCGCCAAAAATAAAGCGGTTATCCTCTTCACTTCATCACCTCCTCTTAATAGGTCATTTACCATATTTATAACACATACGACTTGACTTTTGCTTAACTTGTCGTAAATATATGGGAAGTAATTTTGAAACAGGGAGATACAAGTGTTCGAGATCTTGAAGAAGAGGACCATCGGACCGGCCGTTTACCATTATGATGTTTCGGCCCCCGATATAGCAAAGAAGGCCAAACCCGGACAGTTTTTGATCTTACGCCTGAGCGAAAAGGGTGAGCGGATACCCTTGACCATCTGCGACTACGACAAAGAGGCGGGCACGGTCTCGATAATGTTTCAAGCGGTCGGAAAGACGACCCGTGAACTCTCCTTAATGGAGGAGGGTGATACCCTTCTCGATATGGTCGGTCCCTTGGGCCGCCCATCTGAAATCGAAGAAATCGGCACGGTCATCTGCGTGGCCGGCGGGGTTGGGGCGGCGGTAATTCTGCCTATAGCCAAGGCTCTGAAAGCGGCCGGCAACGAGGTCATCACCATTTTGGGAGCGCGCACGGCAGAGCTCTTGGTCTTAGAGGAAGAGCTCAAAAGGGCAAGCGATGATTTCATCATCACAACCGACGACGGCAGCCGCGGCATCTGCGGTGTCTGCACCCATCCCTTGAAGGAGATCATCGAGAGCGGCAAGAAAGTCGATCGAGTGATAGCCATCGGTCCGGCCATCATGATGAAGTTCGTCTGCCGGGCGACCGAGCCCTTCGCCGTGGAGACGATCGTGAGCCTGAACTCGATCATGGTCGACGGGACGGGCATGTGCGGTTCCTGCCGGGTGACGGTGGGGGGAGAGACGCGCTTTTGCTGCGTCGACGGGCCCGATTTCGACGGCCATAAGGTCGACTTTGATGAGCTGATGACCAGGCAGAGGATATATAACGATGAAGAGAAGGTTGCAATCGAGAGATTCGAGCATGAATGCGCCGGTGGCTGCGGCTATGGAGGTGGGCAGAAATAATGGCTGAGGAGAAGAAGACAAGGCTTTCCCCCAAAGAGCAACCGGCCGATGTTAGAAATAACAACTTCAATGAGGTCTCCTTTGGCTATGACGGCGAGCAGGCAAAGATGGAAGCGATGCGCTGTTTGCAGTGCAAGAAGCCATCTTGCGTGGGTGGGTGTCCGGTTGGAATCGATATCCCGGCCTTCATAAAATATATAACGGAGGGTGACTTGGCTAAGGCCATCGCCAAGATCAAAGAGAAGAACAGCCTGCCGGCCGTATGCGGCCGGGTCTGTCCGCAAGAGAATCAGTGCGAGAAGGTCTGCATCCTGGCGAAGAAGGGCGAGCCGGTTGCCATCGGCCTTTTGGAAAGGTTTGCGGCAGATGGCGAGCGCAAAGTCGGCGTCGCCAAGGCCGTTAAGGCCCCACCCAAGGGCAAGAAGGTGGCTGTGGTTGGAAGCGGCCCCGCAAGCTTGGTCTCTGCCGGGGATCTGGCCAAGATGGGCTATGAAGTCACCGTCTTTGAGGCCCTCCATAAAGCGGGCGGAGTCTTGGTCTACGGCATCCCCGAATTCCGCTTGCCCAAAGAGATAGTCGAGGTCGAGATCGATTATGTGAGGAGCCTTGGCGTTACCATAAAGACAAACTTTGTCATCGGGGCGACTCTAAGCCTTGATGACCTATTTAAAGATGGTTTTGAGGCCGTCTTCATCGGAACCGGAGCGGGACTTCCTCACTTTTTGGGGATTGAGGGTGAAAATCTCTGCGGCGTCTATTCGGCCAACGAGTTCTTAACCCGGGTCAATCTGATGAAAGCCTATCTCTTTCCTAAGTTCGACACCCCGATCAAGCGGGGCGACAAGGTGGTTGTGGTCGGCGGGGGCAACGTGGCTATGGATTCGGCACGGACCGCAAAACGCCTGGGCGCCTCAGAGGTTCATCTCGTCTATCGCCGAACCGAAGAGGAGATGCCG
Source organism: Actinomycetota bacterium (assembly GCA_037441605.1). GTDB lineage: Bacteria > Actinomycetota > Aquicultoria > UBA3085 > Oleimmundimicrobiaceae > Yes70-04. Next base: position 62,239 of record JBBIRY010000001.1, read on the forward strand.
GCCCGCATCGAGGAGGCTCACCATGCCAAGGACGAGGGCATAATCTTTAAGACTCTCACCCTTCCTGTCAAACTCATAGGGGAAAATGGCTGGCTTAAAGGGGTCGAATGCATAGAGACGACTCTTGGCGAGCCCGACCAGAGCGGGCGGCGGCGCCCGGTCATAAAGGAAGGTTCCAACTTTATCATTGAGGCCGACGTGGTCATCGCGGCCGTCGGGACCGGGGCCAATCCCTTGCTCCTTAAGGCCACTCCCGAGTTAAAACTGAACGCCAAGGGCTACATTCAAACCGACGAAAACGGGGCGACAACCATGAAAGGGGTCTTTGCCGGTGGCGACATCATCACCGGTTCGGCCACGGTCATTTTGGCCATGGGGGCAGGCAAAAGGGCGGCGGCCTCGATCGATGACTATCTCTCCGGCAGATCATAAAATTTTTTTTAAGATTTCATAAGCAAATCTTCTCATAAAGGGCCTCTCATCTTCAGGGGCTCTTTTTGCCCTCAAAACCACAAAAAAATCTTGACCCTTTAAAGCTCCTGTGATAAAGATATCCTTATACTTAGTATAAGTGATACTTATTTAAGGGGGTGATGAGCTTGCCCATAGAGATTGATGCGAGAGGCCTCTCCTGTCCGCTGCCGGTGATGAAGGCCAAGGAAGCGATCGAGAAAGGTACAGATGACGAAATAATCGTTCTGGTCAATAGTCCGACCGCCAAAGAGAATGTGACGCGCTTTGCCGAGTGGAGCGGCCGCTTGGTCGAATCTTCGGCTGAAGGGGTCAATTTTCGTTTGAATCTTAAAAAAGGAGACACGAAGTGAAAAAAGGTAATCTTATGATCTGGCTTGCCGGGGTCGTTATCGGGTTGATTGCCGTCGGCTTGGTCCTCTTCGGCAACCCGGTCAACATGGGTTTTTGCACCGCCTGTTTTGAGCGGGATATTGCGGGCGCTCTGGGTTTTCATCGGGCGGCACCCGTTCAATATCTGCGTCCCGAGATAATCGGCATCCTTTTTGGGGCGCTCGCCGCAAGTCTTATTGCAAAGGAGTTCAAGGCCGAAGGTGGATCATCAGCTCTCACCCGATTCATTTTAGGCATCTTCGTCATGATCGGTGCCCTAGTCTTTCTGGGCTGCCCGCTTAGGATGATGATCCGCCTTGGAGGGGGCGACATGAATGCTCTGGTCGGCCTGCTCGGCTTCGTAGCCGGGGTTGTGGTTGGCGTCCAATTCTTGAAGAAGGGCTTTGATCTTGGCCAGACGCAGGCTCAGTCCAAAACTAACGGGCTTCTCCTTCCCGGCATAATGGCCGCTCTACTCTTGCTTCTCATCCTTCGCCCAGTCTTCAACGCGGAGGCCGGCGGCCCTCTCTTCTTCAGCAAGGAAGGCCCGGCCGCTCAGCACGCTTCGGTTCTACTCTCCCTTGGGGCGGGCCTTATCGTCGGCTATCTCGCCCAAAAGAGCAGGCTCTGCATGGCCGGCGGAGTTAGGGATGTCGTCCTGATGAAAGATTGGCATTTGGCCAAGGGGTCGATCGCCATACTTTTGGCCGTCTTCCTCGGAAATCTCATTGTCGGTCTTTTAGGGATAAAAGGGGTAAATACTCCGGTCATCAATCTCGGTTTTGCCTCCCAACCAATCGCCCACAGCGAGTATCTCTGGAACTTTTTAGGATTGGGCTTGGTCGGTCTGGCCTCGGCGCTTCTTGGAGGCTGCCCGCTTCGTCAGCTCGTCCTCTCTGGAGCCGGCAATACCGATTCGGCCTTAACCGTCCTTGGCATGATCTTTGGCGCGGCCATCTCTCATAATTTCATGCTGGCCGCATCCCCGGCTGGGGTTCCCATCTTTGCAAAGTATGCCGTCGTCATTGCCATCATGCTCACCGCTCTTATCGGCTGGACGAATCTGGAGCGCTCTTAAAGTTGAACCCATTAGTTGGCGGCCAAAGAAGAGTCCGCCAACTAATGGGTTATCATGATTTAAAAGGCGGCCGCTCGTCTCGGCCAAGATCTTTTTACGCTTGATATGACCAAATCAATTTAAGAGGCCGAGAAGTGATTTTTTAGTTAAGGGATCGAGATGACCATATACTTCGATAATGCCGCAACCTCATATCCCAAGCCCCCGGCGGTGCTTGAAAGTGTGATAGACTTCTTTAAAAACGTGGGGGCCAATCCGGGCCGCTCGGGCCATCGCCTATCGGTAGAGGCGGCAAGGCTCATCTATCAAGCCAGGGAGTCCTTGGCAGAGCTCTTCAAGGCGGGTGACCCTTTGAGGGTAGTCTTCACCCACAATGCCACCCATGCCATCAACATGGCTCTCTTTGGTCTTTTGAAGCCGGGCGATCACGTCATAACCGGTTCGATGGAGCACAATTCGGTCGCCCGTCCCTTGAGACATCTTGAGAAGCTCGGCGTAGAGCTCACTGTAATATCCGCGGACTCAAAGACTTCCCTGATCGACCCGGCTGATTTTAAAGCGAGTTTGAGGAAGAAGACTAAGCTGATCGTTACGCTGCACGGCTCCAACGTGACCGGGGCCATCATGGATATCAAAGGGATCGGAAGGGTTGCCAAGGAGGCCGGCGCTTTCTTCATGGTCGATGCGGCTCAAACCGCCGGCTGCTTTGAGATCGATGTGAATGAGATGAATGTGGACATTCTGGCATTTACCGGTCATAAGGCTCTCTTCGGCCCCCAAGGGACGGGCGGATTATATATAAAAGAGGGGATCGATCTTGTGCCCACGATCTTCGGCGGCACAGGAAGCGCTTCTGAGAGCGACCTTCAACCGGGCTTTCTTCCCGACTCCTTAGAGAGCGGAACCCCGAATACGCCGGGGCTTTCCGGTCTTTGCGCCGGGGTCGATTTCGTCCTGGCGGAAGGGGTCGATAAGATAAGGACACATGAGCTCAACCTGATAAGGGTCATGGAGGGCGGTCTCTCTAAGATCGATGGCCTCCTCCAGCCGGTTAGGATCTTAGAGGAGAGCCGCCTTCCCATCTTCTCCTTCAACATAGACGGTCTTTCGGCCTCTGAGGTCGGCCTCTTTTTGGAGAGAGATTACGATATCATGGTGCGGGTCGGTCTCCATTGCTCCCCTTGGGCTCACTCTACAATAGGGACCCATCCTTGCGGCACGGTCAGGGCGAGCTTGGGTTACTTAAGCACCAAAGCCGAAGTTCAAACCTTCCTTGCTGCCTTAGAAGCCATCTCCAGGAGGAGGCAGGTTTCTTGAAGGAAGCCCTCGTCATCACCTTTCACTCCACCCATCACGCACTCAAAGCAGAGCGCATCTTGAAGGAGAAGATGGAAGTTTTGGTGATTCCCATTCCCCGCTCCATAAGCGCAAATTGCGGCATAGCTTTAAAAGTGGAGGGCCAAGACTTGAATCGGATAGAGATGATTTTAAGCGAGAGACCCGTTCCATTTGACGGCATCTATCCTTACAAAAACTCATAGTCTTGATCGACCTGAGCGGACAAAGACCTATAAAAAAGAGAAAATTACTTTAATATCTTTCATATTCACTCCTGTCTTTAACAATATGTGCTAAAATATAACCTAAAAAGGATATTTGATCTCGCTCTTTATTTTTTATCAAGGGAGGACTCTTATTGTTTGCCTTGATAATACCGGTGCTTTTGATGGCCATATCCTTTTACTTGGCCTATCTCTTATTTGAACGCGTGGTTTCGACCAATGCGGTAAAGATGCTGGCATCGGTTGGGGCAGCCGTGGTTTCGATCTTTTTCTTGCTGGCCCTTGCCAGTTCGCACTCGAACTTCGGCCCAATGCAGTTTGCCTTGATGGTCGTGTTCTTGCCGGCCATTGCTGCCTATTTGATAGCCAAATATAACGATTTTGAGTTCCGGCCCGAAGAGTCAAATACGGCTTCCGCTTACTCCCAAACGGCTGCGGCGGATCGACCTCTCAACGTGGGCTTCGAGCCGATGGCTCCCGCTTCAAACCAAGATATTGCGGCCGAAGAATTGGATTTTGCTTTGGCAGAACCATCGGCCGATATTAAGGCCGAAGAGCTGGAGGAGGCCCAAGGGGAAGATGTGGCCAACTTGGAGGAGGCTTTAGCCATCGGTCGAGAAAGAGACGGTCAAAGAGATGATTAGAGCAGCCATTATTACTGAAGAATCAGTCGATTCTCCCTTACCGATCAGACAGAGATAGAGAAAGAAGTAATTGAACCCAAGGTCGAGGAGGTGAGAGACCCAAACCTTCTAACCGGCCAAATGGTGGTAAAGACCGAAAAAGGGAACGGCTTTAAAGTCAGGGTCTTTCGCGTCTTCCATGACGGGATCAGAGAGGTTGAGCGCAAGGAGATTTCGAGCGACACTTATCTTGTCAAAGACGGTCTTCTTATAATCGTAACCGGCAAGCCGACCGGAGCAACCAAGTAAAAATGATTTAAGCCCGCTCACCCTGAATTCTTACAAAGTCAACGAATTCCAGGGCCGCCTTCGGCAGCATCCGCTTCTTATCGAAGACGAGATATAATTTTCTTTTAAGATCGAGACCCAAGATTTTCGCCTCCCGAATCAGCCCCATCTCAACACTTCTTTTCGCTGCCGACCTGGAGATGATTGAAGCTCCAAGGCCCGCCTCGACCGCAGAAATAATAGCGGACAGACTGCCCAAATCCATGATTACCGTTAAATCCTGCATGGAGAAACCGGCCCTTTCAAAGGCGTTCTCCAACGTCTTTCTGGTGGCCGACCCCTTCTCCCTTAAGATCAAAGGCATCTTCATGACCTCTTCTATCCCTATCTTATCGAAATCAGTCATGTAGTTCTTGGGATTGAAGATAAGAACGAGTTCATCTTCGGCAAAGGCTATCTTTTCGAGCCTGCTCGAGGTGGACTCCTGGCCGATAAGGCCGATATCTATCTCTTGTCCGGCCAGCCGGGTTAGTATCTCCTCGCTATCGGCGATGGTCAGCTTGGGTTCAACCTTTGGGTGGAGTTCTTTGAACCTGCCAAGGATGGCCGGCAGAATATATTCGCCCGGGGTTGTGCTAGAGCCGATCTTAAGTTGACCGAAGACTTCTTTTGAGAGGTCGGCAAGGCCACTCCTTAGAAGCTCGTTCTCTTGGGTGATCTTTTGTGCGTGGTCCAAGAATATCAGCCCCTCTTGGGTTGGCTTTAGGCCGCCCGAAGAGCGGTCCAGAAGGATCGCTCCATACTCCTTCTCCATCGCTTTCAGCTGCATGGTTATGGCCGGTTGAGAGATCCCCATCACCTTGGCTGCCTCGGAAAGGCTCCCTTTTTCAACTATATTAATGAAGCTCTTGAAGTAATCCAGATTCATTATAGTTAGATTTTATCAAAAGATGGTGCCCCAAAGGGGTTAAATCTATTTGACAGGTTTAAAAAATGGGTGGAAACTTTAATCTGAAAGGGGTGGTGAAGATGGTCTTACTCATCCTTATTCTTGCAGTGGTTTTGGTCATACTTGCTGTAGCCCAAGGAAAGGAGGTGACAAGCGTGGATAACAAAACAAAGATCTCCGACTCTTCCGTGCTTGGTATCATCTACACTTTGGTTTTGGCTGCCATCTTGGCCGTTTTTGTGGGAGTCACCTTAAACACCTTCTATCCCGCTCCAGAATATCCAGATTACGAAAGTTTAGAAGTCAACTATAACGAAAAAGGCCAGCCGGCAACCGAGCAGGATAGGTTGAATGAGAAGGCCAATATGGAAAAGAGCGAGGAGATAAGCAAAAAACATCAGAAAGCGTATCAAGCCTGGCAAGTCAACGCCAGCATAATCATCTTTTTGGCAGCAAGCTTTCTTGTTGCGGTCGGTCTCTTTATGTCAGGCAGGATGGCTATCCTGCCCAATGGGATTCTGCTTGGCGGTTTCTTCACCCTTCTTTACGGGGTCGGTTTAGGTCTTTCCAGCCAGAGCCGTTACGCCGTTTTCTTTGTAACCACTGCTTCCTTGGTTGTGATAGTTGCGGCCGGCTATCTGAAATTTGTCCGTCCTGAGAAAGCAAGCGGATCCAGCGCCTGATCTTGCTCGCTCAAAAGCCTTCCAAGAGATTGGAAGGCTTTTCTCTTTAACCAGTCACCCCTTAGATTCTAGTATAATGAGTGAGTATCATTCCAAAACCAACCCTCAAGGAGGTCCATTGAAACGGATCGCTCTGACAGAGCACGCCTTAAAGAGCGGTTGAGCCGCTAAACTAAGTCCGTGTGACTTAAGCGAAGCTCTTGCAAAATTGAATTTTGAGACCGATGAGAATCTCCTTCGCGGCATTGAAGGGGCCGAGGACGCGGCCGTTTACAAGCTGACCGATGAGATTGCCTTGGTTCAGACGGTCGACTTTTTCACGCCCATCGTCGACGACCCCTATCTCTTCGGTCAGATTGCGGCCGCAAATGCCTTAAGTGATATCTATGCCATGGGGGCCGATCCAATAACCGCGCTCAACATCGTCACCTTCGATCTTGAGTTAGGTCTTGACGTTCTTTCCGAAATCATCAGGGGCGGCTCCGATAAGGTTAACGAGGCGGGAGCCCTCATCGTCGGCGGTCATACCATCGAAGATAAGGAGCCCAAGTATGGTCTGGCCGCAACCGGCATCGTTCATCCCGATAAATTCTTTTCAAACTCGACCGCCAAGGCGGGAGATCTTCTCGTCTTGACCAAACCGCTTGGTCTGGGGATATTGGCTACGGCCTTAAAGGGCAAGGCGGTCAGCGAAGCGGAGATCATGGCGGCCATAGATTCGGCCAGAAGCCTGAACAGGCAAGCCTCGCTTGCCATGCGCAAGGTCGGGGCCAACTCCTGCACGGACGTGACCGGTTTCGGCCTGCTCGGTCACTTGGCCGAGATGATGAGGGGCAGCCAAAAGGCAGCCCGCATTTACGTAAAAGACTTACCCGTTTTAGAGGGGGCGCTTGACTTTGCCAGGATGGGGATGGTTCCCGGCGGCGCCCATTCCAACCGAAAGCATGTCAGCAAGACGGCTGAGATCAGCCCGGAAATAGAACCCGCCATGATCGATATCCTCTTCGATCCCGAAACCTCCGGCGGCCTCCTCATCTCCATAGCTTCAGAAAAGGCCGACTCTTTGATGGAGGAGCTCAAGAAAAGGGGAGCTTTTGGCCGAATCATCGGCGAGATTTTTGAGGCCGAAGAGCCTAAGATAGAAGTGGTTTAAAACTTTTTATAGCCAAATAAGGAGTGGTTATGAAGAATAGCGGTCAAAATAAAAGGCGCGACCATACAGCGCTCGGAGTGGCCATGGGTCTTGCGATTGGGGCAGCCTTTGGGGTGGTTGTGGGGGCTGTAACCAGAGATCTTCCCGGCTGGATCGGAGTCGGCATCGGATCGGGAGTCTCTTTTGGGGCGTGCGCGGGTCTGCTCTTAGATAGGAGGAAGAAGTAGTGGAGACTAAAAAGGATATTTTCGCTAGCATTAAAACGGCTCTTATTTTGGCGCTTTTTATCTTCAGCGCTGTCGATTATCTTCTTGGTTGGAACATGTTCGGTTCACCACTTATCCCGATAGGCATCATGTTTCTCATAATCTTATCTAGCGGCAGAAAAGGCGGCAGCTGACAACTCTAAGGCCTTAAGTTCTTAAGGCTTTGAGAAGGGAGAAGAAGGATATGAGTATCTTCGAAGATTTTAAGGATTCTTGTTTGGGTTGCGGGCGGATCGAGTGTTTTTTAATTAATGTTAAGTCCATTTACAAAAGGAGGAATCTTGAGATGACAAAGAGAGCTGGCAAGCCGATCTCGATGGTTCGAAAAGGCAGATCATTCATTGCGACCGCTGCTTTAATGATCGTTCTTCTATCCGGTCTGATGCTCCTGGCATCCTGCACGGCGAGTCCCGACGGGGGGGCTCCACTACCTTCAGACGAAGAGACGGCCGGCTCCTCTACCGATGGTCAGAGACTTGTTCAAGAGCGCTGCACGAGCTGTCATGGCCTCGGTCAGATTGTGCAAGCCAAAAAGTCAGAGGAAAAATGGCGGGCTACCGTTAGGCACATGGTGGAGAAGGGCGCTAATTTAAACGAAAGCGAAGAGGAGACGGTCGTTGAGTATCTTTCGAGTAATTATTCCAATTAAGCTTAAGAAGAAGGGTCTCAAATGGAGAAACTCGATCACAAGAAAGAGTTAAAGGGGATATACAGCGCCTCGGCCAAAAAGGAAAACTTTGTCGATGTACCCAAGATGAATTTTCTGATGGTCGACGGGATGGGCGATCCCAATACCTCAGAGGATTTTACCCAGGCCATCGAGGCGCTGTTTTCCCTCTCATATACGATCAAGTTCATGATCAAGAAGACTGAAGGAACCGATTACGCCGTCATGCCGCTCGAAGGCCTCTGGTGGGCCGATGACATGAGCAATTTTGCGGCAAATAAGGACGCCTGGAAATGGACGGTCATGGTCATGCAGCCTGACTTTGTGACCTTGGGTCACTTCGAAAAGGCGCTTGGCGAGGTCAAAAAGAAAAAACCGCTTCCCGCTCTGGACAAAGTCCGCTTCGAAGCCTTTGCTGAGGGCAAGTGCGCACAAGTGATGCACATTGGGCCGTTTTCTGAAGAAGGACCGACGATTCAAAGGCTTCACGATTTCATCAAAGAGAGCGGCTTTAAGCTTTCCGGCAAACACCATGAGATCTATCTTAGCGATATGAGGCGAACCGCCCCCGAAAAACTCAAGACGATCATAAGACAGCCGGTAAAGGGGTGAGACTTCCGTGCCGGTAACCGACGGATTTTTGGAATTTATCTTGGACCAACGGCTCATCCCTTGGTCCAAACGCTCACTTGCCATTCAGAAAAGAAAAGGCTGATTTTTCTAGTTCGACTGCAAAATCTAAGGAGCTGATCTTATGGAAAAGAGAGACGCATTAACCAAAACTCTGGCCATCTTGGGCGTCATCTTGGTCTGGTTTCCGATTCTGGCTCCCATCCTTCTGACCGTCGTATTTCTATTCACAAGGGGCCAATTCAGGTTCGATTTTCTCATGCCCGCCGAACTTTTTGCCTTTGCTTTGGCCGGCGGGCTGCTGCTCACGTGGGCGTCTTACAGGGCGGGCTCATATCGAAGGTGGATCATTTCGTGTTTGGCCATAGCCGTAGGCGCGCTCTTTGGAGCTCAAGGCCTGGCCGTCGTTACCGGTCTTGCCGATGGCAGAATCCCAGCCAAAGGTTTCTGGTTTGCGGTCGTGCTCTCCCTGCTTGCTGTCTATATAGTCGCCCTGATTTTCTTAGGTTTTGGCGGGGCGTGGCTGGTTAAAGATATCTTCAAAAAACCAAAAAATTAAAGGCGAGCGAGCTTTAGGCTTATGAAAAAGAAGTCCACATAAGGAGGAAAACCCATGAAGAGAGCCTACCTTTTGCTCTGCATACTTGGAACCGTCCTTCCCCGCTACTTCTTCTTCTCTTGGGTCGCCAAATACGGTTTTTCGATGCAAGCGATCTTAACCGATATTTCAACTTCCAAGGTAATCCAGTTCATCTTGGCCGATTTTGGAGTTACCGCCTTGTCTTTTTTTGTCCTTCTCTTCTCCGAAGGGCGAAAGGCTAAAGATGAAGCGGCTCTGGCTTTCTGTGGCGGTCACCTTTTTGGTCGGGGTATCTTTGGGGTTTCCCCTATTCTTGCTCATGCGGGAGATGCATATCGAAAAGGCGACCGATATTTGATCGGCTGCTTCAAATGATAAAATATCCAAATCAAGCGGTTTTTGCCCAAGTTGAACTTGTTAAATTTTCCCAGACGAGGAGATTTCATGGCCGAAATAAGCGGGGAGCTAAAGAAGAGTCTGCTTACCTATCAGAAGAATGAGATCACCGAGCATCACATCTATCGCAAGCTCGCATTTAGGGCGGCCAAGCTCCCTGAGAATCAACGCATCTTAGACGGCATCGCCGATGACGAGCTCAAGCACTACCAGACCTGGCGGCTCTATACCGGCCAAGAGGTCAAACCGTCCCTCTTCAATATCTGGAAGTACTACCTTATCAGCCGCCTGCTGGGCTTCACCTTCGGCGTCAAATTGATGGAGCGGGGCGAGGAGGATGCCCAGTTTACTTATGGCCAACTTAAGGAGATAATCCCCGAGGCCGAGGCGATCATCCATGAGGAGGAGGATCACGAGGAGATCCTCTTGAAGATGCTCGATGAGGAGCGCCTTCGCTACACCGGCTCGATCGTGCTTGGACTAAACGACGCTTTGGTCGAGCTGACCGGCGCCTTGGCCGGGCTCACCTTGGCATTGCAGAACACCAGACTCATCGCGCTAACCGGACTTATCACCGGGATTGCGGCATCTCTCTCGATGGCGGCTTCCGAATACCTCTCGACCAAGGTAGAAGAGACGATCAAAAACCCGCTTCGCGCTTCCATCTACACCGGCATAACCTATCTCTTTACCGTCATCCTTCTCATCCTGCCCTACCTCATCTTGAGCAACTATTACATCTCTTTGGCCCTGACGATGACCGGGGCCGTCCTCATCATCGCTTTTTTCAATTACTACATCTCCGTCGCCAAGGGCGAGCCCTTTAAGCGTCGCTTCTTGGAGATGGCCGGCTTGAGCTTAAGCGTTGCCGCCCTCAGTTTTTTGATTGGCTTTCTGATAAGAAGGTTTTTAGGGGTAGAGATATAAGCCCGGTCTTTTAATGCTCAAGGGAGATTTTAATGGAATACGATAAAGATAAAGTGGATGAAATGATGCTCGCTCTGCTCTACTTGGTCGCCTCTCCCCTCGGCGGGGGCAAAAGCATCAGGGGAAGCAAGGGATATCCTGATGCAAAACGAGCTGGTTGAAGCATGATGCGAGCGGTTATTAGTAAAAGGCGCAGGCAAACTGCTCTGACGAAGTTTAGGGTCACACGGGCTTTCTAAGTGTTCTCAAAACCCTTCCATCCACCGCTAAAAGTCCTGCAAAGATCAAGCCCATTCCCAAAAAGATATTCATGCCCAATTTCTCACCCAAAACCAGCGAGCCTAAAAGAAGGGCGCTTATCGGGATCAGAAACGTCACCAAAAGCAGATTCGTTGCCCCGACTATCCCTATCATCCTAAAATAAAGTATATAAGCGATTGCCGTGCTCGGGATGGCCAGCCAAGCTATCGAGGCGGTGGCCTTTAAACTTATGGCAAAATTTGCCGGCCAGTCGGTTAAGAGAGCGATGGGCATCATCAAAAGCCCGGCCGAAAAGAGCATTCCGGCGGCCGGCACTATCGGGGCCATGCCATGGAAGCGGCGGGCGTAGATGGCGGCAACCGTATAAAGAAAAGCGGCGAGCAGCACAGCGAGCTGGGCTATCCCTTGCGAGCCGATTCCAGAAAGAGCGGAGGGTCCGATCAAAACGGCAACGCCAACGATTCCAAGGAGCACCCCGCCCCCGCGGGCAAATGTCAGGCGCTCTTCCTTGGTCACAAAATGGGCAAGGATGACGGCTGAGAGGGGGGTCGTCGCATTCAAGATGGCCGCAAGGCCGCTATCGATGAACTGCTGGCCCCAAACTATCAAAGAGAAGGGGATGAGGTTATTTATCAGCCCCATGATGATGAAGGTCGCCCAGATCTTGGGCGAAGAGGGCATCTTGTTTCCGGTCAAATAGACAAAGGCGAAGAGGATCAGCCCGGCCGTAAAGAGGCGCAAAAAAACCAGGCTGAACGGGCCGAGCTCGCGAAGGACGATTTCGTTAAAGAAGAAGGAACCTCCCCAGAGAAAGGAGAGGAGGACGAGCAGAGCCCATTCTTTGGCGCCCATCGTTCTATCCAAACCCATCAGCTCCTTGTAGTAAAATCGCTTTGAAGTATAGAAGGTAAATTATAGAATTATAAAGGGAATTGAGAAACCCTCTTTAATAAGGAGCACCTTTGGCTAAGAGCCGGATTGAGCGGGAAAAGGAGACGGTTAGCGCGATGATCCGCATGTATTGCGCCGGTCGCCATGGCGAAAGAGGTCTCTGCCAGGGTTGCAAAGAGCTTTTGGATTACACCTTCTTGCGCTTAGATGCTTGCCGTTTTAGCGAGCGTAAACCTACTTGCGCTAAATGTGTGGCCCATTGTTACAAGGCGGAGATGAAAGAGCGGATAAAAGAGGTCATGCGCTACTCCGGCCCCCGCATAATGGCGCGTCATCCGATCACGGCAATTAGTCACCTGGCTAAAGGGTTGAGGAAGCCGCTCGCGATGTAACTTAAGGGGAAATTTTTTTTAACCCGGCCGGTTTTGCGCTATACTTGAAAGTTATAAATTCCAAACAAAGGCGGTCAAGCATATGAGCTTCATCGATGAGTTTAAACGTCAGGTTACCCCCCAACTTAGGGGTAAGATAGCAAGATCGGATAAGCCGGCCATAGCCGAAATAGCCGGAAAAGACAGTCTGGCCGCCGCCATAAAGGGTTTTGAGATGGGCCAATTCGATCTTCTCATGCCGACCTTCGTCAACCTGAACGTCGAATACGGCGACCGCGCCGTCCTCACCCGCAACATGAGATTTCTTCAAGAGAGGGTTAAGAAGCTTGCTCCCCTCGGCAAGAGCTGGCTGGTTTTGGAACCCATCACCTTAGGCGAGCCTGAGCTTTGGCAAGCGATGGTCGGCAGGTTCGCCATGCTCTCGATTAGGAAATTCGGCTCTTTTTCCCCCTGTATCGCCTGTCATCTGGCTCTTCACATAATGCGCCTTCCCATCGCCTGGGAGCTTGGGATAGACGTCGTCATAAGCGGCGAGAGGCAATCCCACCACGGCCGGATAAAGATCAATCAGCTTCCCTCCGTTCTTGAACGTTATGAGATGGTGATGAATTACGGCGGGGTGAAATTGGTCTCTCCGATCAAGAACACCATCTCTAACGGTGATATCGATCTCATCATGGGCAAGGACTTTAAAGAAGGTGAATCCCAGCTCAAGTGCGTTTTAGAGGATAACTACCGCGATCTCAATGATGCGGCCATAATCGAGGAGAGCGCCGTCCTAAACTACCTTGACGATTTTGCCGTTCCCTTTGCCAGGATGGTCATCGATTACTGGAGGAGCGGCGAGGAGTTCGACTACATGCGGCTGGCCAAAGACGCCTTTGGAACCAGAGATAACGGCTTATAATCGTTTAGTAGAGCCCAAAACCCGCCTTAAGCCCCTTTAAGCTCGGATCGATTCCCTTTGTTTTTTTCGGAAAACCTAAGGAACTAAAATGGTTAAGATTACGCCGGTCAAAGTCGGCGATGTGGTAAGGCTGAAGAAGGGCCACCCCTGTGGGGAGAACGCGTGGCAGGTTACAAGGGTGGGGATGGATATTGGGCTCAAATGCTTGGGCTGTGGGCGAGCCGTCCGTCTGCTTCGACGCGATTTCGACCGCCGTTTTAAGGCTTTCATCGAGCGGGCTCAAGACTAATATTTCAAGGAGAGAATTTATGTTTTTTGGGAGTTTAAGATGCAGGTAGGGGTGGTCGGCCTTCCAAATGCCGGAAAGTCGACCCTTTTCAACGCCATAACCAAGGCCGGGGCCGAGATGGGAAGTTACGCCTTTACCACCATCGACCCGAATATCGGCATCGCCGAAGTACCGGATGAGCGTTTGAGCCAAATATCGACCCTTATGAAGAGCGAAAAGACGGCCCGCGCCAGCATGAAGTTTGTCGATATCGCGGGGCTGGTCAAGGGGGCAAGTCAAGGCGAGGGCCTGGGCAACAAGTTTCTGGCCCATATCCGCGAGGTTGACGTGATAGCTCACGTGGTGCGCTGCTTTGGCGATGAAAGCGTAAGCCGCGATGAGGGAGGGGCCGACCCGCTTTCCGATATCGAGACGATAAATATCGAGCTCATCCTGTCCGATTTGGCTGCCGTCGAGAAAAGGCTTGAAAAGACGGCCAAGGCCCTTCGAACCGAAAACAAGGATTTGGGGCGGATGAAGGGTATCTACGAGCGGGTTCAAGCGGTTTTAGAGGAGGGCAAACCGGCCAGAAGCGTGGGTCTTTCCGAAGAGGAGATAAGTCTGGTTGTTCTGGAAGGCGGCCTTCTGACGCTCAAGCCGGTGATATATGTGGCCAATGTGGCCGAGGACGATCTTTCGGAAAAGAATCCCCTTTTTAAGAAGGTTAAAGAATTTGCGCAAAGGGAAGGGAGTGAGGCGATTGCCGTCAGCACCAAGCTCGAGGTGGAGCTGGCCGAATTATCCGACGAGGAGGCGGCCACCTTTAAAGAAGAGATGGGTTTGACGGAAAGCGGCCTGGCTAAATTCATTAGGGCCTCTTATCACCTCTTGGGCCTGAAAACCTTCTTTACTGCCGGGCCAAAAGAATCTCGCGCCTGGTCGATTACGGCCGGAACCAAAGCTCCGCAGGCGGCCGGAAAGATACACTCAGATATGGAACGGGGTTTCATCAAGGCCGAGACGGTCTACTATGCCGATCTTTTGGCAGCCGGCTCCTTTGCGGCCGCCAAAGAGAAGGGGCTGCTTCGCTTGGAAGGCAAGGATTATGTGGTCAAGGATGGGGATGTGATCACCTTTAAGTTTGCGGTATAGCCGACTATTGTGGTTCTGGATATATGAACTATTCAAGGTTAAATTCGCAGGTAACCTCAAATTTTTGATCTTTCGACCAGACCTCTTTGCGAATTCGGTATTTACCCGGTTCATAATCGTACTGCTCAGGGTATAAATAGATGTCGAAATCCCTAGCTTCTTGTGGCAATAATGTTATTAAAGCATCATGGTAGGCAAACTCAAGCGACACTTTTTTCCAAAGAGAGCCGTCGAATTGCTCAACTATATATGCATCGCCAGTTTGATATTCAACAGAAGTATTATTGGTGATCATTATGCCCACCTTCTTTGTTGATATTGGATAGGTGTCATGCTTGGATATCATCGTAACTTTCATTTGAGTATCTCCCTGTAGGGCATCTTGCTCAATCGAATTAACCATATCTTTTTTGTTGTCTCTTCCAGAGTCATTTTTATAGCTTTTGCCACATCCGGAAATAATAAATAACATAATGAATAAAAGCAGTATACTTTTCATTATTCTCCTTATACTAATATCAAGATCTTTGCCAAGTATTTTTGAGCTATTAAAAACACGCTAAACTTAATTGCCCAGATCAAGGCCGAGCAATTTAATAACGCGATGTTCCTAGGGCAGAATTTATCTGACTTGCCTTCACATAATAACGTGTTGAACCACCGGCTGCTACATGAATTCCGAGAGTAGGCCTGGTATTTGTTGAGCTAATATATGAATAGACTATGCCGCCACTATCTCCAGGAGCGCTTGAGTAGTCAGCAGTAGTAAGATTTGTGAAAGTAACACCAGAATATGTAGCTGAAGCATTTGTTGAGAGTATTTTACCAGAAGTATGCCCTGTGCTACTACCAATCTTGTTGATTACAGTACCAACGCCGGGTAAACTTGTAGTTGTTGAAAGCGTGTTGCTGGTTCCTTCTAGTGTATTTGTTGGGGCATAGTTTGAATTCGTAATCTTGCAGTATGAAGCATCAACCGAACCAGAAAATTGGCGCGCTGTGCATTGTGCAAAGTTTGTACCACTTTTTTGCACATAAGCGTTTAAATTAGCAACGTGACCTGCGGTGATTATTCCGTTAACTCCATTAAGTCTTGCTCTAAACCCAACAGAGCCGGCCATAGTAGAAGTAATTGCCGAGCCTGCATTTACATTAATTTCCGGTGTTACTTTACCAATTGACTTTTTGAACTCTATGGCAGGAGAGTCAATAACACTTTTCTTGAATTCGGCAATCCGTTCTCGATTATATTCATCAAGATATACAACAATTTTATTTTCACCATCGAGCAAAGCATAACTATTGAAATTTTTTGAAACCGGGTCGGATGGCTTGTCAGTCTTATACTTATTTAGCTTATTCATTAGTCTGGTTAAAGACCTGAAGGAATACTGACACGGTTTGATAATCACCTCATCGCTACCTGTTCGGTCTTTAATTTTGCTCTCTATATTCTCGGAATCATCGGTTACATAGACAACGAGCTTTCCCTCATCATTAGTGTAGGCACCGCCATAGTAATCGGGGTAATCATCTTCATTAAGCTCTTCGGGGATGCCAAACGACCCATGGAGCTTGTTATGTGCCTCACTTGCCTTGCTCTGGTTTTTTAAGAAAGCCTTGTCAAAACGCTCCAGACTTTTTAGTTCTTTGCTGTTATAGCCTGTTAGCTCAGCGTCGCTCTCTTTTGCAAAAGAAATTGTGGAAATCAAAACAGTCAGAATTAGAACAAAAACACTTAATGCAAAAAATCTTCTTTGTTTCATTTGCCACCCCCATAAACATATAGTTGAACTAATTTCTCTTAAGCTACCAAGTTGTGGCTCTTTTTTACCCTGAGTTCAATCACCTCCCTCATCTCCAAAAAACGACACAATCAAGACGGCATAAGAATTTTTATTATTTCACAATATATTACTCTCTCTCTCTCTCTCTTATCAATAGATTTTCCAAATAAATTTGATTTATCATGATAGTTTTTGCGTCACAAAGAATGGTCTTTTAAATCAGCAGTTTTTCTTGCCCCATCTCCCCATCACTGCTATAATACGCGTGGCTTTATAACCGCATATTAACCTACATCTTCTGGTCCGTTTACTTTAGAGAAGCGGGCCCGCAAGTCCAAAGGAGGTGAATCAGATTTTAAGAGACTACGAACTCATGCTCATCATAAGCCCCGCCTTGGAGGCCGAAGCCGAGGAAGAGGTTTTGGGCAAAGCCCTAAAACTCATCGAAGGTAATGGCGGCACGGTCGAAAAGAGCGACAAGTGGGGCAAGAAAAGACTCGCTTATCCCATCAGAAAATTCGAAGACGGCAGCTATCACGTCGTCAAATTCAAGGGTGAAAAGGAGACCGTGGCCGAGCTCGATCGGGTCATGGGCATCACCGATCAGGTTTTAAGGTCGATGATCGTAAAGCGTCCACCGGCAAAAGGATAATCCCTTTAACTTATCCGGCATAAGGAGGGTTTAAAAAATTGGCTAGTCTCAACAGAGTTATTCTGATAGGCAACTTAACCCGCGACCCGGAGATGAGATTCACTCCAAGCGGCACCAATGTCACCAACTTCGGCATAGCCGTTAATCGCCGCTATACCAGTAAGGCCGGCGAGAAGGTAGATGCAGTCGACTTCTTCAACGTGGTCTGCTGGGGAAAACTGGCTGAGATCGTTTCGCAGAATATCACCAAGGGGGCGCCGGTCGCCATCGACGGACGTCTGCAATACAGGGCCTGGGAAGCGGCCGACGGTCAGAAGAGATCATTGGTGGAGGTAGTCGCCGAGAACGTGCAGTTTCTGGGCAAGTCCTCCTTTGGCGCTGAAAAGGGATTTGAGCCGGATATGGATTCGGTTGAAAACGAGATAGATCTGGACGAGGATATTCCATTCTAATAAATTGAGGTGATTTAATTGGCTTACGTTCGAAAGAAACCGTCCGACAAGGAAGGCGGCGGCCGGTTTTTCAGGAAGTATTCTAAGAAGATATGCTTCTTCTGCAAGGAGAAGATAGAGTACATCGACTATAAGGATTTAGGGCTCATTCGCAAATTCATGAACGAGAAGGGCAAGATCAAGCCGAAGAGGGTTACCGGCACTTGCGCCCAACACCAGAAGGATCTGGCCATCGCGGTCAAGAGGGCGCGCGAGATGGCCCTCATCAAATACCCGACCAAATAGCTTAAAAGGCGGGGGTCTATTTGAATCAGTCTATAAGGGAGGGCAGGCCCGAGGTGATGGTCGCCAAGGCGGCCGGCCTCATCCTCCTCTTCTCCCTTCTTCTCTATATTCCCATATTGAATATCTTTGCCTTGGCCTTAGTCGCCGTGCCGGTGGTGATGGTGACCGTCAGGTTCGGCCCGGAATACGGAGCGGCCGCAGCCCTTCTGGCCGGGCTCGTCCTATTCTTCATCTTCGGTCCCCTTGCGGCCGTCGATTTGGTCTTGACTATGCTGCTCTTAGGGCTCAGCCAAGGCGTTGCCACAAGGAGCGGTTTTATCTCATTCGATGTTGTTTTTAGCGGAGCGTTTGCTACCATGGTCGCTTTGGTTTTGACGGCTCTGCTTGTCTATTCGCTGACGGGACAAAATGTTGCCAAGGAACAGGTCGAGACGACCAAGGCTTTCTTTAAGACCCAAGTCGAAGCGGCCAAAGTAAGCGGGCAGAATAGTCAAGAGATGGACGAGATGCTCGCTGATTTCGAAAAGAGCTTAGATGATATGGTTAACTACTTTCCGTCCATCATCTTTTTCACATCGTGGTTTACGTCAACCATATCTTATCTCTTAGCTTCCAAGACTTTGGATAGGCTCGGTTTTTTGAGTCCAAAGAGGGTGAGGCTTAAGGAGATGAGAATTCATCCCATCTTCTCATGGGGGTTTTTGATTGGCCTTGCCGCCTATCTCTTTTCAGCTCGTTTTGGAGCCCAAGCCAAAGTTGCTCAGGTGGCCGGTCTAAATATGCTCATAATATTCGGCTCCATCTTTCTGCTTCAAGGTATGGGCGTAGTCTCTTATATTCTAAATTTTCGAAAACTTAGCGGTCTCTTTAAGGCCTTCTTCATCATCTTTTCCATCTTTGCCCAAATATCTTTCTTGGGCATAACCTGGCTTGGTCTCTTTGACACCTGGTTCAACTATCGCAAGCTTTCTTATGACGGGCCGTGATTAATGGTATTATTTTGTCTTGTAGGGTCAAATCCAAAGAGGCGGAGAAACAGATGAACGTCATCTTGATAAAGGACGTAAAGGCGCTCGGGAAAGCGGGCGACGTGGTTAAAGTAAATCCCGGTTATGCCAGAAACTTTCTTTTTGCCAAGGGTCTTGCCATAGAGGCGACCGAGGCGAATCTGGCCGATCTGGGCAAGAAGAAGGCGGCCCAGGCCAAGGAGATAGCCGAGATCAAAGCCGAGGCGCAAAGTCTATCCGGCAGGTTGAGCGGCCAGACCTTGAAGATGAAGGTTAAGGCGGGCGATAAGGGCAAGTTATATGGCTCGATAACGGCCAAGGATGTTGCGGGCGCCGTCGAAGACGAATTGGGCGTCAAGCTGGATAAGAAGAAGATAGAGATCAAGGAGAATATTAGAGTGCTTGGAACCTATCCCATATCGATCAAGCTCCATCCCGAAGTAGAGGCCAAGATAGATATCGAGCTCGTAAGCGAATAGGAATCCCTATGGCCGATAAAGTCCAAAGATTTAAAAATTCCCCATCCGAACAACTCAAAGATAGGGTGCCTCCCCACAACAATGAGGCCGAGCAGTCACTTCTAGGTTCCATGATAATCTCTTCCGAAGTGATCGCCGAGGTCACCGATAAGATCTCGGCCTCTGATTTCTATCGCCCCACCCACCAAAAGATCTTCGAGGCGATAACATCACTCTACACCAAGGGCGAGGCTGTCGATCCGATAACCGTGGCCGACGAGCTGGAAGCGACCGGCAAACTCGAGGAAGCCGGGGGCCGGGCCTATCTTCATACCCTGATAAACGTCGTTCCCACGGCCGCCAATGCCAGATACTACGCCGAGATTGTCGAGAAGACCTCGATCATAAGGTCGCTCATTCACGCGGCAACCGATGTGGTCAACATGGGCTACGAGGGGATTGAGGATATAGGTCTTCTGATCGATGAGGCCGAAAGCCGCATCTTCTCCGTCTCCAAGCGAAGAATAAGCGAGAAATTCGCTCATATCAAGGAACTCTTGAAGGAGGGCTTCGAGAATCTCGAGAAGCTCCACAAGAGGGGCGCGCCGATCTCGGGTCTTGCGACGGGCCTTAACGATTTGGACGAAAAGACGAGCGGCCTGCACCCTTCTGATCTCATCATCATCGCCGCCCGCCCCTCGATGGGCAAGACATCGCTTGTCCTCTCCATGGCCCAGCATATAGCCATCGAAGAGAAGACGCCCGTGGCCATCTTCAGCTTGGAGATGAGTCGTCAGCAGCTCGCCCAGAGGCTCCTCTGCTCAGAGGCGAGAGTCGATGTTCAGCAGCTCCGTTCAGGCAAGCTTGATGCGGCCGACTGGACTAGCCTCTCCCATGCGGCTGGCCGTTTGGCTGAAGCCCCGATATACATCGATGACACCCCATCGATCACCATGATGGAGGTGAGGGCAAAAGCGAGAAGGCTGATGGCCAAACACAAGCTTGGGCTCATCATCGTCGATTATCTTCAGCTCATGCAGTCGAGGGGCCGGGCCGAAAGCCGTCAGCAGGAGATATCAGAGATCTCGAGGTCGCTCAAGATCTTGGGGCGCGAGCTAGACGTTCCGGTCATCGCCGTCAGTCAGCTCTCCCGTGCGGTCGAGTCGAGAACCGACAAGCGCCCTCTTCTTTCAGATCTTCGTGAATGTGTTACGGGAGAGACCCCGGTTACCCTTGCCGATGGCAGGAGGCTGCCCATACGGGACCTGGTCGGCACAGAGCCCGAAGTTCTTGCCGTCTCTGATGAGGGTAAGATAGTCTATGGCAAGAGCGATAAGGTATGGTGCGTGGGCAAGCGGCCGATTTTTAAAGTCACCCTTGCCAGCGGTCGAACGATCAGGGGAACCGATAAGCACCGCTTGCTTGCTGCAGGCGGTTGGCAAAGGATTAGGGATCTTAAAATCGGCGACAGATTGGCGATTGCAAGGAGAATCCCAGAGCCGACCGTTACGGAAGAATGGTCCGATAAGAGGGTGATTCTGTGCGATGAAGGACTTAAAGGTAAGGCGGAAAGCGACCTCTTTTGGGATAGGATAATCTCGATAACGCCTGATGGCGAAGAGGATGTCTTCGACCTCACCGTGCCGGGGCCGGCAAGCTGGCTGGCCGATAGCATCGTCAGTCATAACTCGGGCGCGATTGAACAGGACGCTGACCTGGTCGTCTTCATCTATCGGGATGAATATTACAACCGTGACTCCGATGAAAAGGGGATAGCCGAGGTCATCATAAGCAAGCATAGGAACGGACCGACCGGCACCGTGCGCCTGGCCTTCTTGGAGCAATATACCAGGTTTGCCAACCTGGCCAGGGGATATGATTAAGTTTGGTCTTCTCTTTTCACCTTCGAGACGGAGGTCAAAAACCTCTATGCCACCGGAAACGGAGTGGGCATCACCCGCGGCCTGGTCCAAGCCTCTGTCTCGGGAGTGGTAGCGGCCAGAGCGATAGTCGACTCGACGTAATAGTGGTTCTCAATCCATAAATTGGAGGTTTTTTCGTGCCGGCAACAGTACTTATAGGAGCCCAATGGGGCGATGAGGGAAAGGGCAAGATAACCGATCTTCTGGCCGACCAGATGGATGTGGTCGTGCGCTACCAGGGCGGCGATAACGCCGGCCATACCGTTATCGACGGCAACAAGGAGTTCCGCTTTCATCTTATACCATCGGGCATCCTCTATCCCCACATCACTTGCATCATCGGCAACGGGGTGGTGGTCAATCCCAAGGTCTTGATAGGCGAACTCGACGGCCTCGAGGCCAAAGGGGTGGATACCTCCAAGCTTCTGGTCAGTTGCAACGCTCATCTGGTCATGCCCTATCATCTGGTCATCGATGGAGCGCGCGAGCTAAAGCTCGGCAAGGCTAATATCGGGACGACCAAAAAGGGGATCGGGCCGGCCTACGGCGACAAGATGAGCCGCTTGGGGCTTCGCGTCCAAGATATGCTGGATATGAAGATCTTTGCCGAAAAGCTTAAAGTTGCTCTCGATGAGAAGAATGAGCTCTTGACCAAGATATACGGCATGGAGCCCTTCGAGCCGGAGCGGATAATCGAAGATTATGCCGGTTATGCCGAGCGTCTCAAAATTCACATCGCCGATACCTCTCTCATCATCAACCGCTTCTTGGATGAGGGCAAAAACGTCTTTTTGGAGGGGGCGCAAGGAACCCTGCTTGACATCGATCACGGCACCTATCCCTTCGTCACCTCATCTTCTCCCGTCAGCGGCGGGGCCTGCATCGGTTCGGGGATAGGCCCGAAGAGGATAGATAAGGTGATCGGTGTGGTCAAGGCTTATGTGACCCGGGTTGGCTCCGGTCCCTTTCCGACCGAGCTTGATGATGAGACCGGCGATCTCATTCGCGAGAAGGGCGGCGAATACGGCACCACAACGGGGCGGCCCCGCCGCTGCGGCTGGTTCGATGCGGTCATTTTGCGCTACGCTTCCATGGTCAACGGCTTGACCGAAATCGCCGTGACCAAACTCGACGTTCTTTCTCAGTTCGAACGGATCAAGGTGGCCGTGGCCTATGAATACGAGGGCGAGCACTTCGATAGCTTTCCTCCTCACCAGACCATCGTTCATAAGGCGCGCCCCATCTATGAAGAGGTCGATGGTTGGCACGAGAGCCTCTCTGAGATCGATAACTACAAAGATTTACCCAAAGCGGCCCAAGATTACCTCGATATGATTGAGGAGCTTGGCGGAGTCAAGATAAATATGATCTCGGTCGGGCCAAAAAGAAAGCAAGTAATCTTCAAGGATTAGTGGTAGAATTTTGCGCGGGGTCTCTTTGACCCCTCATCGTTGTCAGTTCCGTCTCGAATCTTTGGAGGCCAAAGATGAAGGTTTTGGTGGTCGGAAGTGGCGGCCGTGAGCACGCCATCGTCTGGAAGCTTAAAGAAAGTCCGCTCGTAAGTGAGATCTTTTGCACGCCCGGAAACGGCGGCACGGCCCTCCTTGCGAAGAACGTCTATATCTGCTCGGAAGACATAGAAGCTATCGCCGATTTTGCCAAGGATAAAGAGGTGGACCTCACCGTTATCGGACCAGAGGGCCCGCTCGTTTTGGGCCTGGCCGATCTTCTAATCGAGCGTGGCTTAAAGGTCTTCGGGCCGACCAAAGCGGCCGCCCAAATGGAAGGGAGTAAGATCTTCGCCAAAGCCGTCATGGAGGCCTGCCCTGTGCCGACCGCCTTATCCAAGACTTTTTCCGGCTATGAAGAGGCAGCCGCCTACGTCGAAGGGGCGGAATTTCCTCTCGTTATCAAAGCCGACGGGCTTGCGGCCGGCAAAGGCGTCATCATCGCTTCCGATATGCAAGAGGCCCTCTGGGCCTTAAAGACCACCCTTGTAGATAAGAATTTCGGCTCGGCCGGCGATCAGGTTCTTATCGAAGAGTTTTTAGAAGGCGAGGAGCTCTCTCTGCTCTCGTTCGTCCAAGGCGGAACCGTCCTGCCCATGGTCTGCGCCCAGGATTATAAGCGCGTCTTCGACGGCGATATGGGGCCAAATACTGGCGGCATGGGCTCTTACTCCCCCGTGCCATCGGTAAGCGATGATACGGTCAAAAAGATCATAAAAGATCTCATCAAACCGGTCGTGGCCGAACTAGCTAAGCGAGGTATCGAATACAGCGGCGTTCTTTATGGCGGCATCATCATGACCAAGGATGGGCCCAAGGTTTTGGAGTTCAATGCCCGCTTCGGCGATCCCGAGACCCAAGCCATCCTGCCCCGCATGAAGAGCGATCTCTTCGAGATAATGCTGGCCGTGGCCGAAGGCAGGCTCAAAGATATCAAGAAGATCGACTGGACCGACGAGGTTTGCGTCTCGGTGGTCTTGGCCTCCAAGGGCTACCCCGGTGATTATACGAAGGGCCTTGTTATCCAGGGAGCAAGCGAGACGCTTCTGCCCAATGGGACGCTCCTCTTTCATGCCGGAACCGCTCTAGAGAACGATCGAATAGTCACCAACGGCGGGCGGGTCATGAACGTGACGGCTCTGGGTGCCGATTTTGCGGGCGCCAGGAAAGCCGTCTATGAAGCGGTAAATGAGATATCTTTCGATGACATGTTTTATCGCAAGGACATCGCCCTTAGGGCGGAAAAATTCCAAGACAACTAGGAGGAGAAATGGAGAAGGCTTTAGTTGGGATACTTATGGGCAGCACTTCCGACGCTGAAATCATGAAGGGAGTCGAGGAGGCCTTGAGCGAACTTGGCGTTCCCTTTGAGGTTAACGTGATGTCGGCTCATCGTAATCCGGCCAAGGTCAGCGAATACGCTTTGAATGCCAAAGGTAGGGGTATAAAGGTTTTAATCTGCGGGGCCGGTAAGGCCGCCCATCTGGCTGGAGTTGTGGCCGCCCACACACCTCTTCCCGTCATCGGGGTGCCGATATATTCGAAGGATTTTGGGGGGATGGACTCGCTTTTATCGATGGTCCAGATGCCAAGCGGGGTGCCGGTTGCAACCGTCGCCGTCGGCGGGGCCAAAAACGCCGGTATCTTAGCCGCACAGATGATCGCTTTGAGCGATGAGAAGGTAGCCAAAGCCGTATCCGATTTTAAGGCCGCCCTCTCCAAATAAGCTAACCTATAAGCCATTTCAAGGAGCATTGATTTGATAGATAGATATACCCGGCCCAAGATGGCCGCCATCTGGAGCTTAGAGAACAAGTTCAAGAAATGGCTCGAAATAGAGATCTTGGCTACCGAGGCTCAAGTTCAGCTTGGGGTCGTGCCCAAAGAGGCTCTGGAAGAGATCAGGAAGAAAGCCTCCTTCGATGTAAAGCGAATCGACGAGATCGAGGCCGAGGTCCATCACGATGTCGTCGCCTTCTTGACCAGCGTCAAGGAGTTCGTCGGGGAAGCGGCCAAATATATCCATTTCGGCATGACCTCATCCGATGTGGTCGATACGGGACTTTCGCTTTTGATGAAGGAAGCGATCGAAATTCTGATCGAGGACGCCAAAGAACTCAAGGCGGCTCTAAAGAGGCGGGCGATCGAGCATAAAGATACCCTTATGATCGGCCGCTCTCACGGCATTCACGCCGAACCGACCACCTTTGGGCTGAAGATGGCCCTCTTCGCCTTCGAGATGGAGCGAAACATTAAACGTCTTGAAGCGGCCAAAGAGACGATCTCTTTTGGCAAGCTATCTGGGGCTGTGGGCACCTACGCCAACATCGACCCCTTTGTCGAATCATACGTCTGCGAAAAGCTGGGCTTAAAACCGGCCGAGGTTTCAACCCAAGTTTTGCAGCGCGACCGCCACGGCGAGTATATGTGCGCCCTGGCCATAACCGCTTCAAGTCTTGATAAGATGGCGACCGAAATCCGCCACTTGCAAAGAACCGAAGTCTTGGAAGTCGAAGAGCCCTTCGCAAAAGGCCAAAAGGGATCATCGGCCATGCCCCATAAGAAAAACCCCATCATCTCGGAGCGGATCAGCGGCTTAGCAAGGGTCATCCGGGGCAACGCCCAAGCAGCCCTGGAGGATGTGGCCCTCTGGCACGAGAGAGATATCTCTCACTCGTCGGTGGAAAGGGTCATCGTGCCAGATAGCACCACTCTGCTCGACTACATGTTCTCCAAGATGACCTGGCTGATCGAAGGCTTAAATGTCTACCCCAAAAATATGGAGGAAAACCTCAACAGAACGGGCGGCCTCTTCTTCTCGCAGAAGGTCTTGCTCGCTCTGATCGAAAAGGGCATGAGCCGCGAGGATGCATACGCTACCGTGCAGCGTTCGGCCATGAAGACCTGGCAGGATAGGGGAGATTTCAAGCAAGAACTCTTAAAGGATTCGGCTGTGACCGAGAAGCTGTCTCTAAGCGAGATGGATGAGATATTCAATCCCAAGTCTTTTCTTATCAACGTGGATAAGATTTTTGAGCGGTTAGAAAAGATATAAAACTCATGATTAGGGAAGACTTTATCTTTTTCTACTCGCTCTTTCTCTTACCCATCTTTGCTCTCTTTCGAAAGAAAAAGGTAACTTGGGCGCGGCTTATTTTAGAAACCCTTCTTTTAGGCTACCTCTTTTATCTGGCAAGCTTGCTCTTTTCTCCGATTTATTTGGGGCTGGAAAGGACCGAGTTACTGGCATATCGCGGAGATTTTACGATTTCAGTAAACCTCGTTCCTTTTAGGACGATAATCAAACAGGTAAACCTTGGGCTTGGCGATAGTCGTCCGGCTCGTCAGATCGGTGGCAACATTGTCCTCTTCATCCCGCTCGGCTTTGCCGCTCCGATTCTCTTTGAGATATTTCAAAAGTTTCGTCACTTTCTCACCCTTGCTCTTATCCTTCCGGTCTTCATAGAATTCACCCAGCTTCTTGGCAAGCTGTTGGCCATAATGCCTCGCTCGGTCGATATTGATGACGTCATCCTAAATGCGCTTGGACTCATCATCGGCTTCTCATTTTTTACCCTCTTCAAGCGGCTTTATCCAAAAATGGTTAACTCAGCCTCACAAGCCCATAATTAAACTATGAGTCCAGGCTTAACGCCAGAGCAGCAAACCATTCAGGCCAATTATCCGATCAGAATGGAAAAGGAGGCAGAAGTGAACGAAGATGACGCCAAGTACCAGCGGGCAAAAAAGCGGGCCAATGACTTAAAGGGCCTCACGTTCATTTCGGCATCTACGTTTTTGGTTAATCTCTTTCTTTTCCCGATGAACCTCGTCACCTCTGGTTTTACCGGCCGCTTATGGGCCGGGGGTTGCTCTTGGCTCCGCATGGCCTCATCGCTTTGGGCAAAGAGAGGCTCTTTGGGAGCGACCGGCAGGGTAAAAAGATTAAAGAGGGAGTGGGAAGGGAAAGTCAGGCTTAAAACCTTTTAAGCCTGACTTGGAAGATTACCTGCCCCGTGATGACTAAAAGCTCTTTCTTGGGCCAGAGCCGCCCTTCTTCTGTGAAGTGTGAGGTTTGCCGCTTCTGTTTGGGCCCGCGCCCCTTTTTGGTCCCTGCCTTAAAGAGGGGTTTTTCTCTTCAGTGATATTCTTTACAAGCAGCGGTTCTTCCCCTTGAACCAGTTTGGCCAGAGCCGCCGCGATCTTTATGGCCGGAACGCCCGTCTCCTGTCGGTATTCATCGATCAACTGGTAGAAGAAGTCGAGGTCGTTTGCGTTCAGGGTATCGGTGATGCGCTCTTTGAAGCGAGCTATCCTCTTGTCATTTATCATCTGAGCCGAGGGCAGATGCATCGGCTCGATCTTTTGCTTGGTCGCTCGCTCTATCTCATAGAGCATACTCTTTTCTCTTGGAGAGACAAAGATGATCGCCTCACCGCTTCGCCCGGCCCGGCCCGTGCGTCCTATGCGGTGAACATACGATTCGGTGTCGTGGGGCACGTCGTAATTTATTACATGGCTGATTCGGTCAACATCCAAGCCCCTTGCAGCAACGTCGGTTGCGACCAGGATATCGAATTTTCCCGTCTTAAGCTTATCGATCGCGGCTTCCCGCTTGCTCTGGACGATATCTCCGTTTATGGCCGCCGCGGCGTAGCCGCGGGCCTCCAGTTTTGAAGCAAGCTCGACGGTAGCCGTCTTAGTGCGAACGAAGACGATAACTCCATCGAAGGCTTCGGCCTCTAAAATTCTTGTCAGTGCGTCAAGTTTATGAACCCCGCTTACCAACCAGAAGCGTTGGCGGGTGGTGGCAATTGTGGCCGTCTGGGCCTTTACGGTTATTTCTACCGGATCATTCAAGTATTTTTGAGCGATCCTGCGGATGGCCGCCGGCATGGTCGCCGAGAAGAGGAGGATCTGGTGGCCTTTTGGCGCCTGGTCTAATATCCATTGCACATCATCTATGAAGCCCATGCGGAGCATCTCATCGGCCTCATCCAAAACCAAACAACTTAGCGCATCCAGCCTCAAAGTCTTCTGGCGCATATGGTCCATCACTCGGCCCGGCGTTCCGACCACCACGTGGACGCCTCGCTTGAGACCCTTCAACTGACCCTGGTAGTTTTGGCCACCGTAGATCGGAAGGACGTGAAAGCCCTCCATCTGAGAGGCGTAGGTCTGAAACGACTCGGCTACCTGAATGGCGAGCTCCCTTGTCGGTGTCAAGATGAGCACCTGAGGCTCTGGGTTCTTCAAGTCTATTTTGGAGAGGATCGGCAGGGCGAAGGCGGCCGTTTTTCCGGTGCCGGTCTGGGCCTGGCCAAGCAGATCATTGCCCTTCAAGATATGGGGAATCGTCTGAATCTGGATTGGGGTGGGCGTCTCGTACCCGGCCTTATCAACCGCTTTTAAGACCGGTTCAATCAGGGCCAAATCGCGAAAATTTGGCGGTGGTGCAAGTTCGGTTAACATCAAAAAATACCTCCAAAAAAATAGCGTCGCCGGGTGAAACCCGGCGGACGGTGTGAAAGCTTATTAAATTAAAGCTTTTTATTATTTCACATGACAATTATGCCTCTTCACGTTAGATTTTGCAAATCAAAGGCGGAGGGTGGGTGGAAAGGTCTAATTATTGGAATTCAAGCCATGTGCGCTTGCGCCGGTTCTAGTTTTTTCAAATCGGATGAAGTCTTAATACCGTAAAAAATCAATATCACCTTGCTTGAATCCCCTTAACTAGTGGCAAATCACTCTATAAGTCGTCTATAATTAGCCTTACAAGGGGCAGTGTCCCAAAGCTTTCACATCCCACCGGAGGTGCTTAAATGTACAAGGGCGGGTCGAAAGGCAAGGTCAGAGATATCTATGACTTTGGGGATCGCTTGGTTTTAGTCGCAACCGACCGCATCTCGGCTTACGACTCGGTCCTTCCTGATGACATTCCCAAAAAAGGCGAGGTTTTAACCACTCTCTCTGTCTTCTGGTTCAATAAAACCCAAGATATCATCAAAAATCACCTCATCTCGGCGAGTACTTTTGACTTTCCGATCGAGCTGAAAGCTCAAGAAGAGCATCTTAAAGGCCGGAGCATGCTGGTCAAGAAGACTCGCGTCTATCCGGTCGAGTGCATCGTTCGGGGCTATCTTTCCGGCTCGGCCTTCAGCGAGTATAAGGCCAAGGGCACCGTCTCCGGCATTAAGCTTCCCGCAGGCTTAGTCGAATCTGACGAACTCGCCGAGCCGATCTTCACCCCCTCCACCAAGGCCGAAAGCGGTCATGATGAAAATATAACCTTCGAAGAGATGAAGGAGATAATCGGCGAAGAACTTGCCATCCGCTTGAAAGAGGCAAGCCTAGCTCTCTATAAGTTTGCGGCGGATTTTGCCGAAGCGCGCGGCATCATCATCGCCGATACCAAGTTCGAGTTCGGTGAATTGGACGGCGAGCCGATACTTATTGATGAGATATTCACCCCCGACTCCTCCAGGTTTTGGGATAAGGAAGATTATGAGCCGGGCCGCTCTCAAAAGAGTTTCGACAAGCAATTCGTCCGTGACTACTTGGACGAGATCGGCTGGGACCACGAACCGCCCGCCCCTCATCTCTCCCAAGAGGTGATTGAGGAGACGAGCAAGAAATACCTTGAGGCCTACAAGCGTCTTACGGGAAGGGAACTATAGCTTTTGGAGATCTTTAGAATCGAAGTCGGCTTCAAACCGGGCGTTACCGATGCCCTCGCCGAATCCATCAAGAGATCGATAGTTGAGGATCTTGAGGTAGAGGTTGCTAAGGTGAGGACGGTAGAGGTCTATACTATTGCTGCAGATTTTAGTGACGATGAGATTTTAAAGATTAAAAGCGAACTATTGACCGACCCGATCACTCAAATCTCCTCTCTCTCCAACCTCTTTTCCGATTTTAGTCTGGCCATAGAGGTTGGCTACAAACCGGGCGTTACCGACAATGTGGCCATGACCACCAAAGAAGGCATCGCCGATCTACTTGGTAGGCCGTTTCCTAAAGATGGGGCCGTTCATACCTCCCGCATCTATCTATTCGGCGGCGATCTTGGAGCCGAAGAAGGCGAAAGGATCGCCGCCGGTCTCTTGGCCAACCCGATAATCGAGGACTACTTCATCTTTACTCCAAACGACGTCTCCCACAAAGAGGAAGTCATCAAGGGTCACCTTGCGGCCGAAAATGAGCGAGGCTTTAGGGTGGCCGAAATAGATCTCGATGTCGGCGACGAAGAGCTCATGCGGATAAGCAGCGAGGGAGTTCTCTCTTTGAACTTGAGCGAGATGGTTGCCATCCGCGATTACTTCAAGGAGAAAGAGGTCATACTGGAGCGCAAGGAAGTCGGCTTGGGGGCTAAGCCCACCGATGTGGAGCTGGAGATGCTCGCCCAGACTTGGTCGGAGCATTGCAAGCACAAGATATTCAACTCGAAGATCTCCTACGAAGAGGGCGGCAGAGTCGAAAAGATAGACGGCCTCTTCAAAACATATATCAAGCGGGCGACCGAAGAGGTGAACAAGGACTGGCTGGTCTCGGTCTTTGTCGACAACGCCGGCATAATCTCATTTACCGATGATTACAACCTGGTCTTCAAGGTTGAGACGCACAACCACCCCTCGGCCCTCGATCCTTACGGCGGGGCGCTGACCGGAATAGTCGGGGTCAACCGCGACCCGCTCGGCACCGGTCTTGGGGCCGATCTCATCTTCAACACCGATGTCTTTTGTTTCGGCCCGCCCGATTTTCCGAGCGATAAACTCCCGCCCAAGGTCTTGAGCCCTAAGCGCATCTTCAAAGGGGTGCGGCGCGGCGTCGAGCATGGCGGAAACAAGATGGGCATCCCCACCGTAAACGGGGCCATCATTTTCGATGAGGCTTATGTCTATAATCCTTTAGTCTATTGCGGCACCGGCGGCATCATGCCCAAGACCATCAAGGGGAGGCCGACGCACATAAAGAGGATAGACGACGGCGACCTCATCGTCATGGTGGGCGGGCGTATCGGCAAGGACGGCATCCACGGGGCGACCTTCTCTTCCGTAAAGCTGGAGGAGTCGACCTCATCCTCGGCGGTTCAGATCGGTGCGCCAATCGTTCAGAAGAAGATGATGGACGCCCTCTTGGAAGCGCGCGACCAAGCCCTCTTCGACGCCATCACCGATAACGGGGCGGGCGGTTTAAGCTCATCGGTTGGAGAGATGGCCGAACTCTCCTTCGGTTGTTTGGTAGATCTTGAGAAGGCTCCGGTAAAATATCCGGGCCTAGATCCTTGGGAGCTTTGGGTCTCCGAGTCCCAAGAGAGGATGACGGTCGCCGTACGTCCCAAGAAGATAGACGCCTTCATGGAGATCATGAAGAAATGGGACGTCGAGGCGACGGTCATCGGAGAGTTCAAGTCGAGCGGCAAGATTCACGTTAGATGCGAGGGCAAGACGGTTCTCTATATGGATATGGATTTCGTGCATGGCGGTCTGCCCGGCGGCGAGCTCAAAGCCAAGTGGACCCCTTCTGAATATATGGGCTCCTTTGAGGAGCGGGATCCGCTTGAAAGCCTCAAGGCGATACTCTCCCATTGCAACGTCGCAAGCAAGGAATGGGTTATTCGCCAGTACGATCATGAGGTAAAGGGGGCAAGCGTTGTCAAACCCCTGGTTGGGGCGGCAGAGGATGGTCCTTCTGATGCGGCCGTCTTAAAACCGCTTTTTGAGCGGGCGGAAGGGGTGGTCGTCTCAAACGGCATCAACCCCAATTTCGGCAAGATCGACCCCTACGCCATGGCCGTCTCCGCCGTCGATGAGGCGGTTCGAAACGCTGTCGCCGTCGGGGCCGATCCGGAGCACATCGCTATCTTAGATAACTTCTGTTGGGGTAATCCGATCCTCTCTTACGATAATCCGAACGGCGACTATAAGCTGGCTCAACTCGTCAGGGCGGCCAAGGGCTGCTTTGATGCGGCCGTGGGGCTGGGCACGCCCTTCATATCGGGCAAAGACAGTTTCCACAACGAATACGAACTTGGCGGCAAGACGCTTTCCATTCCGCCGACTCTGCTCATCTCGGCCATCGGCCGAATCGATGACGTCAATTTGGCCGTGACGATGGACGCAAAGAATCCGGGCGATACAGTCTTTCTTCTGGGGGTTACCCGCTCTGAAATGGGCGGCTCTCACTATAACCTGGTAAACGATCTGGAGTTTGGCCTCCCTCCCTTGCTCGATGCAGAGCGGGCAAGACGCAGCTATAACGCCTTTCATAAGGCGGTCAAAGCCGGTCTCATCTCTTCCGCCCACGATCTTTCCGAAGGCGGCCTGGTTGTGGCCGCCGCCGAGACGGCTTTTGCCGGCGGCTATGGAATCGAGATAGACCTTAAAAATTTAAAGACCGAAGGTGACCTTAGCGATGCGGAGATGCTCTTTTCTGAAAGCAACGGACGGCTTCTTATCACCGTTCCCTCAGATAAGGCCGAGCGCTTCGAGGCGGTTATGGCAGACTCCGATATAAGCCGTCTCGGTCAGGTGACAAGGGAGCCCTTCCTGAAAATTGTCGGGAAGTTGGAGGAAGCCATCCTTTCGGCCGATATATTTGAGCTTAAAGCGGTCTGGAAAGCGCCGCTCGATTGGTAGATTGGAGAGATAGTGCTTAAAAAACCCAGGACTTGCGTCCTTCTGGCAGCCGGAATAAATAGGGATATGGACGCCTTAAACGCTTTTAACATGGCCGGAGCAAGCTGCGAGCGGGTTCACATTAACAGTCTGGCCGAGCGCAAGGGCAGCTTAAAGAGGTACGATATCCTAATGCTGCCGGGCGGCTTCTCCTTTGGCGATGATATCGCCTCGGGCAAGGTTTTGGCGAACAAGCTGAAGTATAAGCTCTTGGATGAGATACTGGATTTCGCCCTAGCCGGCAAGCTCATCTTCGGCGTCTGTAACGGTTTTCAAGTCATGGTCAAATTGGGGCTTCTACCCGGCTTGGGCGGCGACTATAAATCTCAACGGACCACCTTGACCTTCAATGACAGCGGCAAATTCGAGGACCGCTGGGTTCACCTCAAAGCCGATCCCGCCTCCAAATGCATCTTCACCAAGGGGATCGAAGATTTGATCTACGTTCCGGTCTGTCACGGCGAAGGCAAGTTCATGGTCGACTCAAAAGAGACCTTGGAAGAGCTTAAAAATAACGGCCAAGTGGCCGTGACTTACGTCGATTCGGCCGGATTTTTGGCCGGCTATCCCTACAACCCGAATGGTTCAGTCGAGAACATCGCTGGAATTTGCGATCCGACGGGACGGATCTTCGGCATGATGCCCCACCCCGAGAATTTCACCTTGGGCCTTCATCATCCCACCTGGGCTAGGGGAGGGATCCCGCGCGAGGGGGCCGGGCTCATCTTCTTTCAAAACGCGGTGAATTATGTTAAGAAAAATCTATGATGATTTCATTTGAGGTGAGATTTTGAGGGGCAAACAAGAGGGTAATTTCAAATACGGCTCTAAGCGGCCCGATCGCATGGAGGAGGCCTGCGGGGTCTTCGGTATCTACGCTCCCGGTGAGGACGTATCACGCCTCACCTATTTTGGTCTATATGCCTTACAGCACAGGGGTCAGGAGAGCGCCGGAATTGCGGTCAGCGATGGAAATCACATTCTGGTTTTAAAGGATATGGGCCTGGTCCCCCAGGTCTTCGATGAGCAGAGCCTAAAGACGCTCGAGGGTGATATCGCCGTCGGTCATACCAGATACTCGACTACGGGTTCGAACCGCTGGGAGAATGCCCAGCCCATTCATAAGACTTATGCCCACGGCAGTTTGGCCTTGGCCCACAACGGCAACTTGGTCAACTCAAGAGAGCTTCGCGACGTCTTAACCTCCCTTGGGGACCGTTTCGACTCCAGCAGCGACAGCGAGATGATCGCTTCCTTGATAGCCCGCTTCTCCAATAGCGGGATTGAAGATGGTGTCAAGAAGACGGCCAAGATGCTCAAAGGGGCCTTCTCGGTCGTACTCATAACCGAAGATAAGCTGATCGCTTTCCGCGACTCTCACGGGATCCGCCCGCTCTCTTTGGGGCGCATAAACGGTCACTACGTTATCTCCTCAGAGACATGCGGTTTTGATATCTTGGGGGCAAAGTTCATCCGCGATGTGGCTCCCGGCGAGATGGTAGTCATCGATAAGGATAGGCTTTCTTCATCTCAGATCTTGGAGTCAAAGAAGGAGTCGCTCTGCATCTTCGAGCTGGTCTATTTCGCCCGGCCCGACAGCTATCTTTACGATAAGCTTCTCTACAACACCAGAAGCGAAATGGGAAAGATCCTGGCCAAGGAGCAGCCAGCCGAGGCCGACCTGGTTATTCCGGTTCCCGATTCCGGCACTTCGGCAGCGATCGGTTATGCCCAACAGTCCGGTATTCCCTTTGGCGAGGGCATGATCAAAAACCGCTATGTGGGGCGAACCTTCATCCAGCCGACTCAGGCCATCCGTCAGATGGGCGTCAAGATGAAACTCAATCCCTTACGCGAGATGATCGAGGGCAAGCGCCTGGTGGTGGTCGACGACTCGATAGTGCGCGGCACGACCAGCAAGCAGATCGTTCAGATGCTCAAAGAGGCGGGAGCCAAAGAGATCCACATGCGGATCAGCTCGCCGCCCGTCACCGATCCCTGTTACTACGGCATCGACACGGCCAAAAAGGACTACTTGATCGGCTCCAAGATGGATGTCGATGAGATACGGGATTTCATCGGGGCGGACAGCCTTGGGTTTTTAAGTTTAGATGGCATGGTTGAGGCGACCGGAAGGGATAAGATCTCCTTCTGCGCGGCCTGCTTTGATGGCGATTACCCGATAGCGCTCTCTAAGGATGTCGCCCTTTCCAAAAAGATGCTTGAGGGCTGAAAGAGGAATGAGATGAAGGAAGAGAGCGGCGCAACTTACGCTGGGGCCGGCGTCGATATAGCGGCCGGCGCCAAAGCCGTGGAACTTATGAAGGGGGCGGTTAAGTCGACCATGCGCCCCGAAGTCTTGGGCGGCATCGGCGGGTTTGGCGGCCTCTTCTCGCTCGGCGCCTCAAAATATAAAGACCCGATTTTAGTCTCGGCGACAGACGGGGTTGGAACCAAACTAAAGCTCGCGCAAGAGATGGACGAGCACGGCAGCGTCGGGATAGATCTCGTGGCCATGTGCGCCGATGATATCGTGGTCAGCGGGGCCGAGCCCCTCTTCTTCTTAGATTACATCGCCATCGGGCGGCTTATCCCCGAAAAAGTGGCCCAAATTGTTACCGGCATCGCCGAGGGCTGCAAGCAGGCCGGCTGCGCTTTGCTAGGTGGAGAGACGGCCGAACATCCCGGTGTGATGGCCGAAGATGACTACGATCTAGCCGGTTTCTGCGTTGGCGTAGTCGAGAAGGAGAAGATAATCGACGGCTCGAAGGTTCAAACCGGCGATGCAATCTTAGGGTTAGCTTCTTCTGGCGTACATAGCAACGGTTACTCCTTGGTCCGTAAGATATTTTTCGACGGCGGCTACGAAAGACTCTCTGAAAATATACCTGAGTTCGAAAAGAGCTTAGGAGAAGAGCTCCTCACCCCAACCAAGATCTATGCCAAATCCATCTTAAAGGTCTTAGCCGACTTTGAGCTCAAAGCCATCAGTCATATCACCGGCGGTGGCATCACCGAGAATCTGCCCCGCGTTCTACCAAGCGGCCTTGGGGCAAGAATAGATAGCTCTGCCTGGCCGGTTCCCAAGATATTTAAACTTATCCAAGAGGAGGGCAAAGTGGCCGAAAGCGAGATGCTCAAAGCCTTCAATATGGGGGTCGGCATGGCTGTGGTCGTCTCCAAGGACTTGGCTGTCCCCGTCAAGCGCGCCTTCGAGCGGGCGGGCGAGAAAGTCTTTGAGATAGGCGAGATTGTCAAAGGGATAAACGGGGTGGAATATGTTTAACAATATTCCCTTCTTTCTGGAGACCGGAGACCGGCGGCTGAAGACTGATATGAGTGGAGTCGAATATGTCCGCTAAGATTCGCCTGGCCGTTCTGATCTCCGGAAGCGGAACCAACCTGCAAGCCATCATCGACTCATCCGAGCGGGGCGAAATTGCGGCCGAGGTAGCTCTGGTCGTAAGCAACGTGAGCGGAGCTTACGGCCTGGAAAGGGCCAAAAAGCATGGCATCACCAACTTCTTCATAGACCCAAAGGCCTTCAAGAGCCGCTTTGACTACGATGAGGCGCTGATAAAGATCTTAAATGAGAACGATATCGATCTCGTCATCTTGGCCGGCTACATGCTCTTGGCCGGCCCCAACTTGGTGGCCGCCTTTAAGGGCAAGATGATGAATATTCACCCCTCGCTTCTGCCCTCTTTCGCCGGCACCCACGGGGCAAAAGATGCAATCGACTATGGAGTCAAAGTGAGCGGGGTGACCGTCCATTTCGTAGACGAAGGCTTAGATACCGGCCCAATCATCGCCCAGGAGGCGGTAGCGGTCGAAGAGGGCGACGACGCCGAAAGCCTTCTCAACAAGATTCACCAGGCAGAATATATAGTTTATCCCAAAGCGATCGGGCTCTTTGCCGAGGGCAGGCTGAAAATTGAAGGAAGACGGGTAAGGATCACAGAGGAAGGTGAGGCGTGATGGATAAGGTTAAGATCAAAAGGGCTCTGATAAGCGTTTCCGACAAGGCGGGGATAGTCGATTTCGCCAAAGAATTGGCCCGCTTCGGGGTCGAGATCATCTCGACGGGAGGCACGGCTAAGGCTTTAAAAGATGCGGGACTTAAGGTCATCGGCATCTCAGAGGTGACCGATTTCCCCGAGATGCTGGATGGGAGAGTCAAGACGCTTCACCCGGCCATCCACGGCGGCCTTCTGGCCATCCGTGATAACAAAGAACACATGGATAAGATCGCCGAGCATGCCATTACCCCGATCGACATGGTCGTCGTCAACCTCTACCCCTTCGCCGCCACCATCGCCAAGGAAGGGGTAACGCTCGAAGAGGCGATCGAGCAGATAGATATCGGCGGCCCCTCAATGCTGCGCTCGGCCGCCAAGAACTTCGATGGGGTGACCGTCATCGTCGATCCGGCCCGTTATGGTGAGGTGCTATTCGAGATGAAGAAGAATGACGGGGCAACCCTTAGAGAGACCAGATTTGCGCTGGCAAAAGAGGTCTTTAGGATCACCGGCGAATATGACAGCCTAATCAACCAGTATTTGAGCGGAGAAGAGGATTTTCCAAACGTTTTGAATTTACGCTTCAAAAAGCTCCAATCTTTACGCTATGGCGAAACCCCCACCAGAGGGCGGCCTACTACTCCGAGCTCGACCCGCCCAAGCACTCTTTGGTCATGGCCGAGCAGCTCCATGGCATCGAGCTCTCATTCAATAATATCTTGGATCTGGAAGCAGCCTGGTCGCTCTGCGCCGAATTCACCGTGCCGGCCGTCGTCATAATCAAGCATAACAACCCCTGCGGCGTCGCTTTGAGCGGCGATATTCTCTCAGCTTATGAGAAGGCCCATAGCGTCGATCCCACATCGGCCTTTGGCGGCATCATCGCCCTTAACCGGCCGGTAGATGAGGCGGTCGCGGCTAAAATAGGTGAGACCTTCGTCGAAGCGGTCATCGCCCCAGCCTTCCATGAGGAGGCTTTGGAGATCCTGACCCAAAAGAAGAACATCCGCCTGATGTACATGGGTGAGGAGCGCGAGGAGACGGATAAGAGTTTCGACATCAAGCGGGTTGATGGCGGAGTCTTAGTTCAGGATAAGGACACGATAAAAGAGGCGCGCTCAGAGATGAAGGTGGCAACAAAAACCAAACCGACCGAGAATGAGTTCGAAGACCTCCTCTTCGCCTGGCGCCTGGCCAAACACGTCAAATCAAATGCCATCGTCTTGGCCAAGGATTTGAAGGCGGTGGGCATTGGAGCC
>JBBIRY010000002.1:0-55919 GCA_037441605.1 Actinomycetota bacterium
ATCGATCACTCTTGCCGAATCTTCCTTTAAGCCCTTTGCAAGCTCCTTTATTTTGCCGCCGGCGATGATGATGTCGAAAAGATCGTCTATTCCGCTTGCCGGATCGATTACCCTTGCGCCTTTTATCAAAATATCAGACATCTTCTCTCCTTCCCTCAAGGGCATAACAGAGGGTTGCCATCCTTACGGCCAAACCATTCTTGACTTGATCCCAGATTGAGCTCAAGCGAGGATGATCAGCGCTGAGCGAAATCTCAACGCCCGGGTTCATGGGGCCGGGATGCATGATCAAAAGATCATTGCCGGCAAGATCGAGCCTTCTTTGATTTAAAGCAAAGAGCCTAGCATACTCTCTGATCGACGGAAGGAGCGCTCCCCGTTCTCTCTCGTTTTGTATTCTAAGCATGTATATGACATCCAATTTGGCGATCGTCTTATCAAGATCATAGCTTACGGCAACCCCCATCTTCTCAATCTCTTTTGGCATCATGATCGAGGGACCTACAACTACCACGTCTGCTCCCATCATCGTGAATGCCAGGATATTCGACCGCGCCACCCGGCTGTGGGAGATATCGCCAACGATTCCGACCTTCAAACCTAAGAGAGTCCCTTTCTTTTCTTTGATGGTATAGAGGTCGAGAAGAGCTTGGGTTGGATGCTCGTGGCTGCCGTCGCCCCCGTTTATCACCGGCGGCTCAATCCTGTTTGCT
This sequence comes from Actinomycetota bacterium, assembly GCA_037441605.1. GTDB lineage: Bacteria > Actinomycetota > Aquicultoria > UBA3085 > Oleimmundimicrobiaceae > Yes70-04. Next base: position 714 of record JBBIRY010000002.1, read on the forward strand.
AAAAGCTCGGCCGCTCCGGAGCTTGCATGACGGATGATAATCGCGTCCGCTCCAAGAGCCTCGATCGTTTTGGCGGTGTCGGTTAGAGTCTCGCCCTTAGTGAGGCTGCTGGATTTGGCTGAGATGTTTATCACATCCGCGCTTAAACGCTTGGCGGCAAGCTCAAAAGAGGCTCTGGTTCTTGTGCTCGGTTCAGCAAAGAAGTTGACTATGGTTCGGCCTCTCAAGGTCGGAACCTTCTTAATGGAACGCTCCCCCACTTCCTTGAATGAGTCCGCAAGGAGCAGAATTCGATTTATCTCGTCTTTAGTCAAGTCGGAAATGCTTAAAAGGTCCTTCAAATCAGCCGCTCTTCTCCTTCTTGTTGCTCAAATCCCGTCCAATCTCGACCGAATCCAATCCGTCCTCTTCCAAGAGATTAACCCAGACCCGCTCGTCTTTCGATGTTGGGATATTCTTGCCAACAAAATCTGCCTTTATCGGAAGCTCTCGGTGACCCCTATCGACAAGGATTGCAAGCTGAATCGATTTGGGCCGGCCGAAATCCATCAGCGCGTCCATGGCAGCCCTGACCGTCCGCCCGGTATAGAGGACGTCGTCGACAAGGATGAGATTTAAATTGTTGGCATCGAAGGTTATCTCCGTCTTGTTCGGTTTGGCGATGTTGAGTTTATCGCCAAAATCATCGCGGTAGAAGGTGATATCCAGACTTCCTTGGAGCACCTTTGATGGTTCGATCGATTCAATCTTTTGGGCAAGTCTTCGGGCCAAATAGACGCCTCGGTTTCTTATGCCGATCAACGCGAGATCTTTGGAACCCCGATTCTTCTCTACTATCTCGTGGGCGATCCTTTTGAGTGAGCGCTCGATAGCTTCGGAGTCCATTATCAGTTTCTTTCCGGCAGCAACCATCAGATGGCTCCTAGGCATAAAAAAACACCCATTCTAAAAGCAATAGGTGCCGGGATGCAAAATATTTTAGATGTCTTCATTTTATATACTCCTTACCGGCTTCACGGAGCCGACTTAAAGGTCAACGTAATATTAGCAAGCTATAAAAAAGCTGTCAATAAGCCACCCTAAAACCTCGCTCTATTTGCCTTGGGATCGACCACTCTACCGAGATCTTTTCGACGACAGCTTGGGGCGGTCCCTCTTTTGCCCAAGCTATCACGGTCTCTATCGCTTTTTTCTCTCCTTGGAGAAGAGCTTCGACCGACCCGTCGCTAAGATTCTTGGCCCAACCGGAGATCGAATTCTCTTCGGCCACCATTAGAAGGGACGCCCTATAGAATACGCCTTGGACTTTTCCGTTTATGAAGACTCGGGCCTGATACAGCTCTTCTTCTCCACTCATTTCTCTTTGTGCCTTTCGACAGTGAAAGAGAATAATTCATATTTCTCGTCCCCTCGGATTCCCGCTTTTGACTTCGCGATCTCTATCTGATCAGAGGTGTTTTCAATCCCCTCTAAATCGGGAAGAAGCAGGCCGCGTCTTCCAAAAGACTCAACAAGGACTCCGTGTATCTTGGGATCTAGGAGACCTACGTCTTCAACCGGCGCAGGATTTGAAAGTATGTCCACAGAATAATCTATCATCGCAAGCTCGCTTTCGCTTAATGGGGGGAACCTCGGATCGGAGGAGGCCGCAAGTATGGCGTTCTCGACTATCTCTTCTGCCAGGTTCTTTTTCGTCGCTAAGAAGGTTCCCATGCACCCCCTTAAAGTGCCGCCTTTCTTTAGGCTCACAAAGACGCCGCCTCTCTTGGTAAAAAGAGGATTTGATTTATCTAAGGCGCCTCTTAGGACCTTGCCCTCCCTTATGAAACTCTCGACTGCTGCTCTGGCAAGAGTGGCGGGACCTAAATCAGGAATCTTCTTATCAATAGAATCGGAGGGAGAGATTGTGGCAACGAGATAACCGACCCCAAAAGGCCCCTCGTAGGAGAGAAGTTTGGCTTTATAATCTAGCAAAGAGAAGGCTCCGGCAAGAACGGCTAGGGGGCGCAGGCCGCATTCGCCGGCCGCCTCTATCAGAATCGGATCCAAATTCATGACCTCGCCTAAATCGCTCTTGCTAACCAGATCTTTGATCTTTAAGTCGAATTCTTCCCCTCTCGGATCGAAAAAATCAAACGAGGATCTGCTTAGCCTGTGAGAGAGATCGCCGCTAGCGATAAGTGCGATCTTCCGCGAAGAGGTTTTAGAGAGAGCTGAGATCACCTCGCCTAGCCTGAAGTGATCGGCAAGGCATAAGTTTGATATGGAAACTGAGACGAGCGGCTTTTTTAGCTTTTTGAAGATGAAGTGAAGGGGAACAAGAATCCCATGGTCGAGAGGAAAAGAGATTTCAAAAGAGCCGCCTTCAAGCGAGACAACGCCAAGATCATTTCTTTCCGCCTCTTTAGCGAGCGCCTCAGCAAAATCCCTATCGCCTTCGACTTCAAAGCCGATGTCCGCCCTTCCAAAGTCGGCAAAAGAGCCGGAAAAAGATGGAGCCATCCTTATGGCGAAAGCGCCGTTGATGATGGGGCTATGGGGCGATATCATTACGAGAAGATCAGGATCGGCCTCTTGAATCGCTTCGGCCATTTGGTCCATGGCCGATGAAGTCGCCTTGACCCCCTTCAAATATCCCTTGCCGATCTTAGGAATCAGAAGCGGCGGATGGGGCGTTATGACCCCTATCACTAACGCCATTTCGGCTCACCCCACTTTGATAAAACTCCCAGCAAGAGACCAACTTCTCGCTATCTCAATCTTTACATGTGCTAAGGTATTTATCAAGTCCTTGGGACCCTTGAAGTTTACCACCCGATTACATTCTGTATGCCCCGTCAAAACCGTCTCATCTTTCTTGCTTGCTCCCTCAACGAGAACGAGTTTTGTCGATCCGACAAGCTCGCGATTTAGCTCTAGGCCTATCTGATCTTGAAGTTTAAGCAAGCGGCCAAACCTTTCGTCCACAACGTCTTTTGCAATTTCTCCCTCCATATCGAAAGCGCGGGTCCCCTTGCGTGGAGAATAGATAAAGGTGAAGGCGTTGCCAAATCTTGCCTCCTTAACGACTTCGAGAGTCTCTGCGAAATCCTCCTCAAGCTCGCCCGGAAAGCCGACCATTATATCGGTCGTTATATTGCAGCCCTCTATTCGGTCTTTAATGTTTTTAACTATCTTAAGATAATCCTGCCGGCTATAACCCCGTCCCATCTTTTTAAGGATTGAGTTCGACCCGGACTGAAGGGGAAGGTGAATATGGCGGCATATTTTCTCCGTAGAGGCGATCGTCTCTATAAGATCGTGGCTTAGGTCTTTGGGATGAGAGGTGGTGAACCTGATCCTTTCAATGCCCTTAACTTTGGAGACCTCCCCCAAAAGACGGGAAAAGCTTGGCTTGCCATAGATATCACTCCCAAAAGAATTTACGTTTTGACCAAGAAGGGTAATTTCCAGGGTTCCTTCATCTGCAAGGCGCTCAACCTCAAGGCGGATATCCTCAATCGGTCTGCTCTCTTCTCTGCCTCTGACAAAAGGGACTATGCAATAGGAACAGAAGTTGTTGCAGCCGGTTGATATGGTCACCCAGGACCTGCTCGGGCTTTGCCTTTCGGTGGCAAACCTCTCGCTCGACCCTTCCATGGCGGTTTTGGCCAGGCTTCCCCCGCCCGCTTCAACTTCATTTAAAAGCGAGGCTATCGAGAGAAAATTCTTGGTTCCAAAGACGAGGTCTATATGGTCGAACCTGTCGAGCAGGCTCTCCCCCTCATTCTGGGCGACGCAGCCTCCGACGGCTATCCTTAAGTTTGGCTTTTCTTCCTTGACCCTTTTTAAGGCCTGCAGGTGGCCGAAGAACCGATTCTCGGCGTTCCCCCGAACGCAGCATGTATTAAAGACGATAAGATCGGCAGATAGGATCTCTTCGGTCGGACTAAATCCCTCTTCCACAAGAACGGTTGCCATCTTCTCCGAATCGTGCAAATTCATCTGACAGCCGAAGGTTTTAATAAAGAAGCTTCTTTTTTTAGTCGAATCGGTTTTCTTATCCATCATTTTGTCCCTCGATAATTTTTTAGATTAAGATTATAACTCAATTGCGCCCTTTTAACCCCTTTGTGCTGGCCAATGATAAATGCTAAGATTTGCCCATGATAGAAGAGATAAGGAAGGCCATAGACAAAGAGCTGGCAAGCTTTCTCGATGACGCCGAGAAGAAATATGCTTTTAGCTCAATCTCGCCCTTGCTTGGCTCAAGCCTTAGAGAATACGTCCTTAGGGACGGCAAAAGGGTTCGCCCCTCCCTCTTCATCCTCCTTCATGACGGCTATTTTGAGGGGGGGACGCCGCCAAAAGGTCTTTACCGCTCGGCGATTGCAACCGAACTCCTCCACGCCTTTCTTTTGATTCATGACGATATTGTCGACCGTTCCGAGATGAGACGGGGACTTCCGGCCATGCACCGCTTACTGGATGCCGGCATCAAGGAGCTTCCGTTTTTGAGCTTCAACGGCGATGATCTGGCCATAATCTTAGGCGATATAGTCTATTCGCTCGCCATAGAGGCCTTTCTTTCAATCGAAACCGATCCCACCCTTAAAGAGAGGGCTTTTTTGAAATTTGTAGAATCCGCCCTTCTGACCGGCTGCGGAGAGTTCATAGAGATGCTTGCCGGGGCAAAAAAGGTTGATGATGTCTCAAGGGAGACAATTTATTCAATCTACGACTTTAAGACCTCTCACTATACCTTCGTCTCACCGATGTTGGCCGGGGCCATTTTGGCGAATGCTCCAAACTCTGAGCTTGAAGCCCTTAGTGAGCTTGGACTGTCGCTTGGAAGGGCATTCCAGATCAATGACGATATACTCGGAGTCTTTGGAGACGAAAAGATTACCGGAAAATCATCCCTTACCGATATCGCCGAAAAGAAGAAGACGCTTCTCCTCTTTCATGCCTATCAAAACGCAAGGCCAACCCAGAAAGAGAAGATTGAGATGATCCTATCCAAAAACGATATCGAGACCAAAGACCTTGATGAGATCAAACAAATAATGGTCGATACCGGCTCTCTTGGATACGCAAAGAGTGAGATCGAAAGATTAAGAGAGTTCTCATTTGAGCTTTTGCTTAAGACGAAGGTTAAGGAGACGCAGCAGAAGGATCTGACTTTACTCATAGAAAAAATCTTACCCAAAATATGAACTGATGATTACGGATAGGACGGTCATGAAGATCGCCTTTAGGTCCTCATAGAAGCGGAGAGGCGAATAAAGGCCGAGCATGAACGAAGCGGCTATTGTGGCGGCCATTAGCTGCATATATTCTGACATAATAAGATTCTATGCTTTTATCGAACTCCTTTCAAATTGAGGTTAAAATGCCCAGTCCCAATGAAAGGACCCTCATAGAGGCGGGTTACAAAAAAGCTAAGTCAATAACCAGAACTCATGCGAGAACCTTCTATTTTGCGTCCCACCTTTTACCTAAAGACAAGAGATATGCATCTTACTCTATCTATGCGCTCTGCCGTTTGATCGATGACGCTGTCGATGAGGATGCCAAAGATCATCCCTCTCTGGAAGAACTCGAATCCGTAGTCGATTCGATCTATGCGGGAGCCCATCAAAGCGATCCTCTCTTTGCGGCCATTGCAAAGACTGTCCAAAAATATGGCATGGAGCGGGAGCATTTAAAAGAGGTTATTGCCGGTGTCAAGATGGACCTTGAAGGCGTATCGATTCAAAGTTTCGATGAACTTGCGATCTATTGCTATCGGGTGGCCGGTGTCGTCGGTGTGATGATGACCATGATTTTTGGTTTTTCCGATCCGAGGGTTAAGAATTACGCAGTTTTAATGGGAGGCGCCATGCAGCTCACCAATATCCTTCGAGATGTAGGCGAGGATTACAAGATGGGCCGGGTTTATCTGCCTCACGATGAACTCGAGAGATTTTCAGTTCTTCCAACCGATTTTAAAAGAGGCCTTATAACCGAGCCGCTTAGAGAATTTCTTAAGTTTCAGATCGAAAGGGCTCGATCACTATATCTCGAAGCCGAAAAGGGGGTCGGGCTGATCTTGGGTAAGCGCTCTCGCCTGGTGGTGCTCGCCATGTCCCGAATCTATGCGGCCATCTTGAAATCGATCGAAGAGAACGATTATGACGTCTTCAAAGAAAGGGCGTCAGTCGGCTCCTTAAGAAAATTCGCAATCCTTTTAGGGCTACTCTTCAAGTTTCCATTCATGAAATTAACCCAACCAAAATGAATCGCGTCCAAGACGATTCTGGATGAGGCGATGACTGAGACGGACCTCTGCCCGGTTGAGTGCTGGCCCCGGCATAATAGACGCCTTTCCTTTTTGGATCGATATTGGATGGACAAAAGAGGGCGCTCTTAAAAGAAGTTGCGAGCAAGTCCAAAGATCGCTCCAAAGCATACGGATAATCCGCGTTTATGACAACCGTGTTGAAAGGCAAGCTGGAGCGGCCACCTTCTATCTGATAACCCTCCTCCCTTTTCACTATCGATTTGACTTCACTTTCGTAGTTGGACTTGACCCCATTCTCTTTTGCCTGTCTTTCTAAAGATTTTGGCACCTTATATATACCTCCCATCGGATAGGAAATCTTCTGAACGTGATCGCTGTAGGTTATGATGCGGCGGGAAGCCGGGGTCTTGAAAGGCGATACCCCTATGAAGATGGCCTCAAAGGTGAAGACGTAAGCGAGCCTTTCGGTCTTGAAGTGTTTTTTGACAATATTCCAAAAGCTCTGACCGACTTTGAGCTTGCCCAAAAGATTGGGGTAGGAGGGTTTAAGAATCGGTCTTGATAAATGTTATATAGGAGGGTCCGGCATCGAACTTATAGCCTTGATCCTCGATGATGTTGGCCCGTCCGCCCGGTCTAGAAAGTTTATCAAAGACTTCAACCTCATAGCCATGGCTTGAGAGGCGGGCAGCCGTGGCAAGCCCTCCGACTCCCGCACCGACTACAGCTATCCTGCTCAATTCATAACACCTTCTCTTCCGTCAGCCGAGGGCGACATCCAAAATCATCATTACCACAAAACCGATCAGAAGTCCTACCGTTGCCAGATCGGAGCCGACCTCAGATTGGGCCTGCGGTATCAATTCCTCGGAAACCACATATATCATGGCCCCGGCCCCAAATGCCAAAGCATATGGAAGGATCGGTCTTGCTACCAAGACTGCTGCTGCCCCGATAAGAGCCGCTATCGGTTCAACCGCAGCCGAGAGCTGACCGTACCAGAAGCTCTTCAAGGCGCTTAAGCCCTCTCTTCTCAACGGGGCCGCAACGGCCAGCCCTTCGGGTATGTTTTGAATCCCAATTCCAAGAGCCAATACAAAAGCAGCCGCCAGAGCGGCTTGTCCGTGTGTTGAAGCGTAAGCTCCGAAAGCGACCCCGATCGCAAGACCTTCGGGTATGTTGTGGATGGTTATTGCCAACATCAAGAGAGTCGACCTTCGCCAAGATGTGGCGAGTTCTTCGGTCATATTCTCAGGCAGACTAAAGTGAAGATGGGGTATCAGCTTATTTATGCCGGCCATGAATGCTCCCCCCAAAAGAAAGCCTACCGCAGCCGGAAGCCAAGGTAAAATGCCGCTTTCTGCAGAAAGATCGATCGCCGGCGCAAGGAGCGACCAATAGCTCGCCGCAAGCATGACGCCCGATGCGAACCCAAGCATCAAGCTGAGCGAAGATTTCGAAAAACTTCTTCTAAAGAAGATGGTCGTTGCGCCCAGTGCAGTCAGAAACCAGGTGAAGCTGCCTGCTATAAAGGCTTGAATTAAAGGATTTAATTCCAAAAGACGGTCCAACCGATCATCTCCAAATCGATGAGTCTTAGGTTTTGATTTTTGCCGATTTTAGGGCTTCGAAAAGATCGTCTGGAACCTTAATCGTCCCAAGCTGAAACTTATTTGGCTCGCCGTGAAAGTCCGAGCCTCCCGTCATCAAGAGACCGAGTTTTTTGGCTATATTCCGATACTTATCCACATCTTGCGGCAAATGTTCGCTATGGTAGATTTCTATGCCAGCCAAACCGGCATCGATGAAACATTTGATATATTGATCAACCTTGGTTATGGCCGGATGAGCTAAAACGGGAATCCCGCCAAGACGAAGAATCAATGATATGACTTCCGTAGGGGAAAAGATATATTTTTCGACGTAACAAGGCCCTCCCCTGCCAATGTATTTATCGAAAGCCTCTTGAATCGTGGAGACAAAACCCTTCGCCACCATGACCCGTGAAATATGAGCCCTTCCCCAGGAGGAGTTGTTGCTTACAACTGAGCTCAAATCTTCCAAGGTTATATCGATTCCTTCCCTCCTCAAGGCGGCTATCATCTTTATCGCCCTATCCTTCCTGGCTTCCCTAAGAAAACGCAGGTGGGCTAGGAATGATTTATCATTGTAATCGATATAATATCCCAAGATATGGACGTCTCGGCCATCAAGATCGGAGCTGAGTTCAATGGCTGGAATAACCGCTAATTCGGTTTCGTCGGCATAAGCCAACGCTTCGTCCAAGGAATCGACGCTGTCATGATCAGTTATGGCGATCGCTTTAAGCTGTGCTTCCATGCACTTATCAATGAGCTCTTTGGGCGCAAGAAGGCCATCAGAAGCGGTTGTGTGAAGATGAAGGTCGATCAATCAATCAGCTCCATAATCATTCATCATCGGCGTCGGTCAAGTCGACAGTGAACTTTAATTGATTATTCTCACGTCTGATTTTAGGAAGATCCAAGACGCGCAAAAAATACTTCTCCAAAATTGAGTCCAGGCTCTCGTGAAGCTTTACGGCAATATCCTCAATATCGGATTGATCTATGCATTTGGCAAGGTTGCGCCCCACAAAGAGGGAGAGATTTTCGCCCTCTTTCAGCTCCGATTTTTTATGACCCCTTACCATCATGGTCCTAAGATCAAACAAGGGTTCGATTTCTTGGGCAAATATTCGGTGAACGTTTCTTAAGGAAACGCTTAGCCCATATGCCGACCCGGCCGCCTCCATTAAACTTTTAGGATCTCCGATCAAGCCCAAACATTGCCAAAGAGGCAGCTCGCCCTTGGCAAAGGACTCGAAAAATGCTCCATCTAGGTCCTTGTTTTGAGTTAAGAGGTTCTGGCTTAGTTCGTAGACTGTAGCCAGAATCTGTGAGGGCGTTCCGAAGAAGATTCTGATATCGGGATGGGTCAAAGCGAACTCGGAGAGGATTCTTAATACGTTGTTTGGGCCCTTGACCACAAAGATCTGGCCGTTCTTTATTTTAGTCAGAGGCGAAGTCGACTGGTCTCTTTTTTCGGTCAGAAGGGTTGTGTCAGCGTAAAACTTTATGAAGGTTCCCCGCCCAGGGCTTGAAGCTAGTATCCCAATCTCTTTAACGTTATTCTTGATCGAATAGAGGGCCATGCCTCTGCCATGAATCCCATAGCGATCCTCTATCAAGAGATTGAGCTTGGAAGTAACTCTTGGCTCAAATACCAGCTCAATCAGATCGGAAGGTATTCCGCATCCATCATCGATTATGACGATCGAACGTTCATTACCATCCTTATTTGAGGAGACAAAGATGTTCTTGCAGCCTGAGTCGCGGGAATTGCGAATCAGTTCGACCACGACATCCTCTATCGATCGGATATCATGTTTGGCTTGACGCCTTTCAGCCTCAGCGACATTCAGGCGGACAAAGCCGCCTCCAAGATCTTCTTCGATCTTCAGATTGGAGGCGGCCGATATCTCTTCTATAAACTCAAGTAATTCATCGCCGTTCAAAAATGCGACCCCTTAAGTTATTCGATTTATTTTGCATACTCAATGGAGCGATGCTCCCTGATGACAGTGACCTTGATTTGACCGGGATAGTCCATTTCGGCTTCGATCTTTTTAGCCATATCTCGAGCTAAAATTGAGACCTCATCATCCCTGAGCTCCTCAGGCTTAACCATCACCCTTATCTCGCGTCCGGCTTGCATGACAAAAGTCTTTTCAACGCCCTTGTAGGAATCGGCAATCTTCTCAAGATTTTCGAGGCGTTTGATGTAGCTCTCCAAAGTCTCGCGCCTGGCTCCGGGCCTTGCCGCTGAAATCGCATCAGCCGATTGAACTAAGACGGCTTCTATGGTCTTCGGTTCGACATCGAGATGGTGAGCCTCAATTGCATGACAAATCGCCCCGGATTCCTTGAATCGCTTTACAAGATCAGCTCCGATGACTGCGTGAGATCCCTCGACTTCATGATCGATTGCTTTTCCTATATCGTGCAACAGGCCGGCCCTTTTTGCAAGTTTGACATCTGAGCCAAGCTCGGCAGCCATAACGCCGGCCAGATGAGCAACCTCTATGGAGTGCAGAAGAACGTTCTGACCGTAGCTTGTCCTATATTTGAGCCTTCCCAAAACTCTTACCAGCTCTGGATGAAGGTTCTGAACATTGGTGTCGAAAGCGGCCTGCTCAGCGCACTCTCTAATCTCCGTCTCTACTTCCTGTTTCGCTTTTTCATACAACTCCTCAATTCTGGCCGGATGAATGCGTCCGTCAGAGATGAGTTTTACCAAAGCGATTCTTGCAATCTCGCGCCTGACCGGATCGAAGCAAGAAAGCACGACGGCTTCGGGGGTATCATCTATTATCAGATTGACGCCGGAGATATTCTCAAAGGCCCTGATATTGCGGCCTTCCCGACCAATTATCCTTCCCTTCATCTCGTCGCTTGGCAAGGGAACCGTCGAGACGGTCGTCTCAGCCACATGTTCGGCCGCGCAGCGCTGAATTGCGAGCGATATGATGTTGCGGGCTTTTTTAGAGGACTCTTCCCTGGCTTCATTCTCAATATTTTTGACCATTAAAGCCATGTCGTGTCTCGCTTCATCCTCAACCTTTTTAAGGAGAAAGTCTTTGGCTTCGGATGCCGTCATTTTTGCGATCTCTTGAAGGACATCCTTCTGTTCCGCGATGACCTCCTTCAGCTCTTCCTCGTTTTTCTCTATCTTCTTCTTGGCCTCAACAAGATTCTTCTCTTCCTGAGTTAAAGCCTCTTTCTTATTGTCGAGCGCTTCTTCTTTCTGTGAGAGCCTGTTTTCCGTCTTTTGAATCTCTGCTCGTCTCTCGCGGACATCCTTCTCAAGCTCGACTCTCATTGAATGGATGCTCTCTTTGGCTTCCAGCGTCGCCTCCTTCTTGATCGTGTCGGCTTGCTTGGAGGCATCAGAGATGATCCGCTCTGCTTCGGATTCGGCCGAACTGATCTTGGTTTCAGCCAGATACCTACGGATGAAATAGCCGGCTGCTCCGGCGATCGCAAACGTCAAAAAAACAGTAATCAGGTTGCCAGTTTGCATCTAAAAACCCTCCTCGTTGATAAAATAAAAAAAGCTGAGTTCAGCTCAGCTTTAAATGCTACTTAAATATGCTTATTTGGCGCTCACTGGTACCTTTTGCGCCTTACAAGTATCTCTTTTCGTCTTATATAAATCTTTGGCTTATTCGCCCTAAATCTATAACAAATGAACGATTTAAGTAAATTTAAAACTTAAGCTGATTAAAACATATCTTCAATTGTGTGAAAGCAGAACTCAAAAATGAGTATACTATTTAAAAACCCGTCCGGTCAATCAGAAGAGAGTCTTTTTTGAAAACTTCTCGAATGACCTGCCTTGCCAAGTTGTGCTCAAATCCGCGACCAGCCAGATAGGCCTCGAGTCTTCGAATGGCTTTTAAGCCGTCCTCGCCCAGAGAAGCCAACTTATTTTGAGCCAAAGCCATAGCAAGATCGTGTTGGACCTCACTTGGGTAATCTTCATTCAAGCTTAAATCTATGATTTCCCTATCGACACCTCTTGCAATGAGGTCGGCCCTTATCTTTAACGGCCCGTAGGCTTTGCCCGCCTTTTTAGCCTCTATCCACTCTTTTGAGAAGGCCTCATCATCGAGAAGGCCTTCTCTTTTCAATTCGCCTATAACCGCCTCAACCATGGCAGGACTGCGCCCATTTTTAGATAAGTGCCTCACCATCTCCGACTCGCTTCGACTTCGAACCGAGAGATACTTATAGGCTTCGGCTTTTACTTTGCCCTTCTCTTCCATGAAGGCCCTTATTCATCGGTTGACTCAACCTCTAAAACCTCTTCGGCAGGCTGATTCTTGCCTATACCCAAAGACTCTTTAATCTTGAGCTCGATCTCTTCCATCAAAGGCTGATTCTCTTCCAAAAACTGCTTGGCATTCTCGCGGCCCTGGCCTAGCCTCTCGTCGCCATAGGTATACCAAGACCCGCTCTTGCCGACAACCGCAGCCTCAACGCCCATGTCGACCACGCCGCCCTCTCTCGAGATTCCTTTACCATAGACTATGTCGAATTCTGCTTGCCTAAAGGGAGGGGCAACCTTATTCTTTACGATTTTGGCCCGAACCCTATTGCCGACCACTTCTACACCTTGCTTTATCGACTCAACCTTTCTGATGTCGATCCTAACGGAGGAGTAGAATTTGAGAGCCCTTCCGCCGGGAGTGACTTCCGGGTTGCCAAACATCACGCCTATCTTCTCTCTGAGCTGGTTTATGAAGATGACAACGGTTTTTGACTTATTTATTGACCCTGATAATTTTCTCAAAGCTTGTGACATGAGACGGGCCTGAAGTCCGACATGTGAGTCGCCCATCTCTCCCTCTATCTCAGCCCTTGGAACAAGAGCTGCAACCGAATCTATCACTATGATATCTATGGTGCCGCTACGAACCAGCATCTCGGAGATCTCCAGGGCTTGCTCCCCGGTATCAGGCTGAGAGACGAGAAGGTCGTCCACATTTACGCCAAGGTTTTTGGCATAGACAGAGTCCAGAGCGTGCTCCGCATCGATGAAGGCGGCAAGTCCGCCCATCTTTTGAGCCTCAGCGATTATTTGGAGAGCGAGAGTCGTTTTGCCCGATGACTCGGGACCGAAAATCTCTATTATCCTGCCCCTTGGAACCCCGCCGACTCCAAGAGCGATATCGAGCGCAAGCGACCCGGTCGGTATCGTCGAGAAATTGAGCTTGGTCGGTTGATCTCCTAGGCGCATTATGGCGCCTTTGCCGTATTTCCGTTCGATCTGTTCTCTCGTCAGTTCCAGCACTTTATCTCGTTCCATATCCCCTCCTGGTATTGGTCGTTTCGATGATATACGAACCTATGTTCGATTGTCAATCGCAAGCGGAATCTCAACTATTTTCTCATAAATGGGTCCGTTTGGCACAAGTTTACTTTCATAAATATTAACAAAATTTATTCGTTCGATATGCCGGCCTAGAATTTGATCGTCTTTAGGATCAATTGACTTAGAGAGGTCCGATTGATGCTTGAGCCGCAAGACCGTTATGTGCGGGGCAAAGGCTTCCTTGTCGCTTGGCCAAAAATCGCTGGTAATAAGATCTATCCGCTTGGCAAGCTCTTTAATCTCATCTCTCCCCTTATCGATTCCGACCCAAAGGTTTCGTGCGGACTTTAAATTGGGGAAGGCTCCAAAACGAGAGAGTGAGATCTCAAAACTTCCTTGGCTCTCAAGAGCTTTGGATATCGAGGGTATTAGCTCATCAAGGATTGCGGCGTCGATTTCGCCCAAGAATTTCAAGGTCAGATGCAAGTTCTCTCTTTTGACCCAACGGGCTGAGTCAATCTTGTTTTTTAGCGAGAGTGTCGTTGAGGCTATCTCTTCTTTTAGGGTTTCATCTATTTCGAGGCCGATAAATGAGCGCAATGACTCCTCCTAGGCCTTTAAGAGGTGCTTTCTTAGGAGGCGTAAGGCTGCTTCGGAGGACTTCGTCCTTATCTCGCTTCTATCCCCGGGAAAAAGGGACTTTTCGACAAGGTTTATATCGCCATGCGACAATCCGATATAGACCAAACCGACCGGTTTTTCTTTACTTCCTCCATCCGGACCGGCGATTCCGGTCACAGAAAGACCGATATCGGATGAGAGAAGCTTAGAAACCCCTTGAGCCATGCTCCGGGCTACGCTCTCGCTGACGGCGCCAAATCTAATGAGGTCTTCTTTGGGAACGCCTAAAACCTCTTCTTTGACATCATTTGAGTAGCAGACTACAGAACCTAAGAAAAAACTTGAGCTGCCCGGCACATCGGTGATTCTTTTTGAGATGAGGCCGCCGGTGCAAGACTCGGCGAGACTTAAACTGAGCCCCCTCTTTTTCAATTCTTCACCCAAAACTGTCTCTATCTTCTTAGAGTCGAATCCGATGAGATCTTCGCCTAGAAGCCTTATTAGCCGCTCTTTTTGAGCCGCCAGAAAATCTTGGGTCAACTCTTTGGAGATCAGTGCCGAAAGGTGAACTTCGACGCTAGCCTGATGAGGAATCAAGGAAACCTTAAGACTCTTATCATCGAAGAGTTCGCTGAGTCTCTCTTCGGCTTCGACCTCATTTATGCCGCTTAAAGTGGATTTTAGGATGACAAGCGAGTCGGTCAAACCGAACCGTTTGACAAGATATGGGGATACGCTGCCAAGAAGCATCTCCATCATTTCGCTTGGGACTCCGGGCAGCGCTATGGTGACCCTCTTTCCATCATCAGCGATCAAGCCCGGCGCGGTCCCGTTTATGGGCAGGATCGGTTCTGCCAAAGAGAAACGCTCGGCTTGTCTTTTGATTGCCTCCTGCATCTTGCGACCTAAGAGGCAATAGCGGTCCTCTGTGACTTCCAAAAGCTTGGGATCCAATGAGAGCTCTTGACCAAAATATTCGGCCAGAGCGTTTCTGGTCAGGTCATCCAGGGTTGGACCAAGTCCGCCGGTCATGATGAGAAGATCGTTCTTTGAAAGAAGGCTGCCGATTGCGTCCTTGATTTCAAGGAGATCGTCTGGAACGGTTGAGATCGAGCTGACCTCAAGTCCGATCTTTGAAAGCTCGAGCGCAATCTTGCTGGAATTGCCGTCCCTCTTTAAACCTTGTGTGAGCTCAGTTCCGACTATCAGTATGGCATATTTCAAAGGGAGCCCTCCTCCTTAAACCAAAGTGCCTTCGTCTTTAGGAAGTAATCTATGCCAGAATAAACGGTTAAGATAAGAGCGAGAGCCATTGAAACCTTAGCAAGAGTCGTGGTTGGAAGGAGAATCCAAAAGAAGACGGCAATTATTTGGCTTGTGGTCTTTATCTTGCCCCAGAGACTAGCTTCAACCACTTTATCCTCAGTCATGGCAATGATTCTAAGGCCTGACACGGCAAATTCTCTAGCTATGATGACCATGGCTATCCATGATGAAATGAGTCCCACATCGACAAGACAAATCATAGCGGCAGATATCAAAAGTTTATCCGCCAGGGGATCTAAGAATTTGCCGATTACTGTAACCATATTTCTCGACCGAGCGATATAGCCGTCCAAGCCGTCGCTTGCCGCGGCGATCGCAAAAATCAAAACGGCCACATAATTTCCATAGGAGTGTGAAGAGAGAAGGAAGGCCATAAAGGCGGGTATCAAGAGTATCCTGATTATGGTTATCCTGTTGGCTGCATTGAGTATTATGTTATCCTCCCAAGAAGGTCATGTCCAAGGCTCTTGACGATCTTAACCTTAATAAACTTATTCGCCTCAAGGTTCCCTTTTTTTGCGGGAATCTTCACAAGCGTATCTATCTCGGGCGCTTGATGGCGAGCGGTCCCCCAGTATGCGCCCTCAAAGTAGTCCTTCCCTATCAGAACTTCAGCCGTTCTTCCGACATGCCTCTCATTTAAAGTAAACGATATTTCATCTTGAAGCAGAGAGAGCTTTTGATGACGCTCTTTAATTACTCTCTTTGGAACTTTGCGTTTAAGGAGCGCCGCGCCCGTCCCCTCCTCACTCGAATATTCAAAGAAGCCGGCATGATCGAACTTGGCCGTTTCTATGAATTCAACCAATTGATCGAAGTCCGCTTCCGTTTCGCCGGGGAAGCCGATAATGAACGAGCTTCTAATCGCAACCTCATCGAGTCGTTCTCTAGCCCTTTCAATTATACCTAAGTTCTCATTGATTGAACCCGGCCGATTCATCGCTTTAAGTATCTTCATGCTTCCATGTTGGAACGGAAGGTCTAGATATTTGCAGATCTTATCACTGGAGGCCATCACATCTAAGATTTCGTCGGTTAGGTTGTGGGGTTGGAGATAGAGGAGCCTTATTCTATACTCTCCTTTTAGGTTAATTAATTGGGAAAGAAGATCAACAAGGGCAAGCCGGCCAAGGGAGTCGAGGCCATAGAGGGCAAGGTCCTGGGCGACTAGGATCACTTCCTTTACCCCATTATCGATCAGAAACTCAGCTTCGCTCATTACCGATTCGATCGAACGAGATTTGTATGGACCCTTTATCAAGGGAATGGCGCAATAAGAACAATTGCTGCTGCAGCCGTCGGCAATTTTCAGATATGCGTAACCCAACTTTGGCAGAGTCCTTGCCGGGCGCAAGAGGCTGCTATCCCAAGAATCGAAGACCTCTACCACCTGGCCTTCTCCTCCATCTTCTTTGAGCTTTTTGGCTAGACCTAAGAGATTATGGGTTCCCACTACGAGGTCTATTTCAGGAATCTCTTTTGCGAGCTCTGCTCCGTATCTCTGACTCAAGCAGCCGGCTAAGACGAGTTTTTTCTCTTTTGAGCCCGCTTTTTTCTTTGCGAGCTCCAAGATCGCATCGATTGATTCTTTTTTGGCGCTCTCGATAAAGCCGCAGCTGTTGAGAATGAGAAAATCCGCATCCGACGGTTTTGGGGTATGCTTAAAACCTTCCTTTTCAAGAAGGCCGATAAGGTGATCTGAATCAGCCTCATTTTTGGGACAACCTAAGGTTTGGATGAAGAATCTTTTTTTCAAACCGAATCTACCTATAATTAACGAATTGAAGCGGAACGCCCAACTCCTCAGCCTTTAAGAGGGATATTACTTCCTGTAGCTCGTCTTTGCTTTTGGCTGTAACCCGGACTTTCTCACCTTCAATTGCTACCTTAACCTTCATCTTGCTATCTTTGATGATCCGATTGATCTCTTTGGCCTTCTCTGAACTCAAACCTTGAACCAGATCTATCCTCTGCTTGACCCGCCCGCCGGAAGAGGGTTCAACTTGTCCTAGGCTTAAAGCCTTTAAAGATACGCCCCTCTTGACCAGCTTTGAGTTTAAGACATCTATGACGCTCTTTAAGGTAAAGTCATTCTCTGAATCAATCGAGATGCTCCCCTCTGCTCGACTGAATAGAAGAGTGCTCTTGCTCTTCTTTAAGTCATATCGATTCTCGATCTCCTTTACCGCTTGATTTATAGCGTTGTCAACTTCTTGGAGATCCACCTCTGACACCACATCAAATGAGGATTCTTTGGACATCAGTCATCACCATCACTTTGTAAAAGTCTTTTCTTCCAGGCCAACTCCGAGCTTTCCGAGTTCGACGCCATCCTTTTTGACTTGGATCAGCTCCCCATTGCCGCTTCTAACCTTGGCGTTTAATTTCGCCTCCCAAGTCCTAGAGGCGCCTTCCTCCATGGTGTCTTCGTAAACCACTTTGCCGTCCAAGGTGACCTTGAGCCAGACCCTGTCGGTCGCGGTTAGCTCCAGAGTGAATCCACTGGGATTCTCCTCAGCCGGAGGAGTCAGTTCGTCGGCAGAAGGTGCGGCCCCAGCCTCTTCGGGTTGGATTTGGGTGGGATCTTCCACCGCCTTCTTACGATTTACTTCATCGATGCTGAACTCTGTGGGCGCCGTCTCATCCACCTTCGTCCTTCTCTGGCCGCCGAAAATCATCGGACCGATCACAAAAATCAAGATTAACAAAAAAGCTAAAGCGACCATTATAAGAAAGAGCCGTCTCTTGAAGAAGATGCCTCGTTCCACGGCCCTGCGTCTCATCCTGCTTCTGGGCTCCTCTGGGTGTCGCCCCTCTTCCACTAGTTCCCTCTTGGGACTCTCCTCGAACTCTTCGTCTGTCGGAGGGCGATCATCATGAGTCTGATTGTAAACATCCATTATGTATTTTGGGTCTATTCCCAGAGTCCTAGCATAGACACGGATGAAGCCACGCACATAGACAGGGGCGGGCAAGATGGAGTAGTCATCATTTTCGATCGCCTGAAGATAGCGGACCCGAATCTTAGTGCTCTTCTCCACATCTTTGAGGCTCATGTTAAGAGATTGGCGCCTATTTCTTAAAATCGAACCTATGGACTGCATTAGTGTTTATTTTCCCTCTTCCGTATGACTCTTTATTAATTTCGCTGCTGAGCTAGAATATCCTTGTTATATCGGTCTACTGAGCCCCATCTTTGATTCTGGCAAGATCATCTTCAGTAAAGAGAACCGGCCGGCTCTTGCTGCCGTCGGCGCCTCCCACAACGCCCCTCTCTTCCAATATGTCCATGAGTCTGGCCGCTCTGGTATAGCCAATTCTAAGGCGCCGCTGGAGCATCGAGACGGATGCCAAACCCGTTGTAACTACAAGCTCAACCGCGTCCTCAAATAGATCATCATCATAGTCGTCTAGCGTAAACTTGGACTTCTGTCTCTTTAGAATCTCCGATTTATAATCCGGTTTCGCTTGGGCTTTTATGAAGTTAGTTACCGCTTCAACCTCTTCTTCCGTGACATAAGCGCATTGGAGACGTTTCAGCTTATGCGTCTTTGGAGAGAGAAAGAGCATATCTCCTTTGCCGACCAGTTTTTCGGCACCGGGGGAGTCCAAGATAACCCTCGAATCTATCTGAGATGATACCGCAAATGCGATCCTCGATATGATATTGGCTTTAATGAGACCCGTGATCACATCGACCGACGGGCGCTGTGTCGCGATGATCAGATGGATGCCGACTGCCCGAGCAAGTTGAGCCAAGCGGCAGATCGAATCCTCGACCTCGCCCGGGGCAACCATCATCAGATCGGCGAGTTCATCTACAACTATGACGATATAGGGCATGAATTCCTCAAAGCGGCCCTCTTTGGCCATGAACGAGTTGTAACTGTCGATATTCCTCACTCCGACTTCAGCCAAAAGATCTAAGCGATTCTCCATCTCTTTTACAGCCCAAAGGAGAGCGGATGAGGCCTCTTTGGGGTTGACGACGACGGGTGTGATCAGATGAGGAATGCCGTCATAGAGATTGAGTTCAATCCTCTTTGGGTCTATCAGAATCATTTTGAGCTGGTCGGGCTTGGCCCGCATTAAAAATGAGATCAAAATATCGTTTATGCAGACGCTCTTGCCGCTGCCGGTCGCCCCGGCGATCATCAAGTGAGGCATTTCGGCAAGGTCGGATACGATCGCTTGGCCGGCGATATCTTTGCCAAGCCCAAGCTGAAGGACTCCGCCCTCCTTAAATTCATTGCTCGCAAGGATATCACCGATCGTTACGAGTTCTCTCTGTTTATTTGGGACTTCGATCCCGATGGCGGATTTTCCGGGGATCGGGGCGATAATCCGAATGTCGGAAGTGGCCAGAGCTAGCGCTATATCGTCGGAGAGGTTTAGGATGCGGTTGACTTTGACGCCTGATGCGAGTTGAATCTCATAGCGAGTAACCGTCGGCCCCTTAGTCACTTTATCTATAACCGCATCGACATCAAAATTCTTTAAGACCTCTTGGAGAGTGATAAGGTTGGCTTGAACATCGCGCCTATGCTCCTGGCCCTTCGAGAGCGACATCTTAAGAAGAGAGAGCGGTGGAAGTTTATAATCGGAAAACTCGCCTCTGTGCATATCCATTTTCAGCTCGAGAGTGGTCTTCATTGAGGCCTCGTTTGGCTTGGCTTTACCCGTCCGAGTAGTAAATTCTGCTTGGATGGGCTCATCTATTGACTCGGCTCTTATAAGATCTTCTGTGGACTCCAAAAGCTTCGTTTTGCCGCCCAAGAGAGGTCTCCTCTTTGCTCCCTTTTTGATTTCGAGATCACGCTTGTGAATGCTTTTAAGGCCGGAGGCGACCTCGCTCAAAGTAAGACCTGTCGAGATAAAGATCCCGATTAAAAGGAGCGCTGAAAAGGCTACGTAAGATCCGATGTTGCCGATCAAAAACCTTGAGCCGTAGGTAAGGGCGCCGCCTATATAGCCTCCGTATGAGTCGACCGTGGAGGCTAATAGTTCCTCGCCGGAAGGTGTGGAGAGATGAATAAGGGCAAGAAGGCTCAAGAAGGTGATGGTCAGACCCAAGGATATCATCTCCCTTTTTACTTCCGCCCAGTCGCCTAGAAAGAGAAGGCCCGCAAAGAAGAGGAAGAACGGAAAGATATATCTACCGATCCCCATCGCCTCTTTTAAAAAACTGCTTCCAAAACGGCCAAGGATCCCGTTATCCGAAGCAAAGAGACCTAGAAAAATTATCACGGATACCGCAAAGAGGGCTATGGCGTAGATCTCTCCAAGGCCACTCTTGACGACCGGCTCGCCCCGCTTCTTTACCGTTCTCTCTTTCGCCAAACCTGCTCCAATCCTAGATCCCTTTAAATATCAATACCAAAAACCCTACGACAAAACAGTAGTAGGAGAAGACATATAGACTGCTCTTTTTGATAAGACTCAATAAGAATTTAATACAAAGGTAGCCACTTAGCAACGCCGAAAAGAAGCCTGCGGCCAAGATCGTACCCTGGCCCTTCTCGAAGAGGATTAGAAAGTCGAAAAACTTTAGTACGGCAGCTCCGGCGATGATCGGGATGCTCAGCAAAAAGGAGAAACGTGCGGCAGATTCGCGGTCTAATCCGGCCAAAAGACCGGTTGAAATGGTTACGCCCGAACGGGAGACCCCGGGTGCTAACGCTACGGCTTGCGAAAGACCTATCAGAAGAGAGTCTTTTAAGGTGATTTGAGTAATCCGCTTCTCTTTTTTTCCAAACTTTTCAGCCATGAAGATGAAGCAGCCCGTAAAGATGAGAAGGATCGAGACGGATGAGATATCGTTGAAAAGAGCTTCAAAGAAGTCGTTTAAGAGTAAACCCAATATGGCGGCAGGAATCGTTCCGGTCATGATGAAGAGGGCGATCTTAAAATCCGGCTCATTTCGCTCTTTGGGAGAGGTCAGACCGGAGATAAACGAGGTTAAGAGATCCTTTATGTCGCCTCTGAAATATGCGATGACCGCAAAGAGGGTTCCCAAGTGCAGAGCAACATCGAAGGCAACCCCTGCATCACTCCAACCCAAGAGGCTTGGCACGATTACCAAGTGCGCCGAGCTGCTTATGGGAGCGAACTCGGTCACCCCTTGGACGAGGCCAAGAACTATCGCTTGAAATATATCCAATATCCCTTCCTTAGCCTTCTATGATAAAGGGAACGACCATCGGTCGCCTCTTCGTCTTTAAATAGAGAAATTGGGCCAATCTCTTCTTTACGGCCGCATTCACAGACGCCATGTCTATGTCACCGACAATCTTGGCATCCTCCAGTATTTCGGTGACCACCTCTATCGACTCATCTATCAGCTCTTTTGCCTCTTTAACGTAGACAAAGCCTCTTGATATCACATCGGGCCCCATCTTTACCTCGCCTGAAGCCTGGTCAATTACGGCAAAGACGACAAATATTCCGTCGCTGGATAGTATCTGGCGGTCGCGCAGAACGACATCTCCGACATCTCCGACTCCAAGGCCATCGACAAAGACCTCACCCACATCGACGCTGCCTGTTACCTTCGCCCCATTAAGATCGAACTCCAAAATGTCGCCGTCCTCCAGTATGAAGATGTTTTCACGCGGGATGCCCACGGCCATTGCAAGATCGGCGTGGTGTTTGAGATGGCGATATTCTCCGTGGATCGGAATGAAGTAGCGCGGTTTGACCAGGTTCATTACGAGCTTTAGCTCCTCTTGGGCCGGGTGTCCCGAAGCGTGAACCCCTGAAATTTGCTCATAATAAACGTCTGCGCCAAGGCGGAAGATTTGATTGATAATTCGGGTGATCGCCCTCTCGTTTCCGGGAATTGGAGAAGCTGAAACCACAACGGTGTCGGTCTCATTGAGCTTAACCCGTTTATGCTCCTTGGAAGCGATCCTCGATAAAGCCGATAGCGGTTCGCCCTGACTGCCGGTGCAAAGGACAACAACTTTTGAGGGAGGAAGGTCCCCGATCTCCCCGATATCCAAGAGGCTTCCCTCTTCTATCTTAAGATAACCGGTTTGAGAGGCTATCTTGACATTGTTTATTATGCTCCGGCCCGAGACGGCAACCATCCGCCCCGATTTTTTGGCCGCATCGAAGATCTGCTGGATGCGATGGAGATGCGAGGCAAATGTGGCAATTATTATTCTCTCTTTGGCTTCCTCGAAGATCTTTAGAAGGTTTTCGCCGACCTTTCGTTCGGGTGACGTATATCCCGGAACTTCGGCATTGGTGCTGTCTGAGAGAAGAAGTAGGACCTCTTTTCCGCCCAAACAAGTAAGCTTTTCGAGCTCTGTTGTCCTACCGTCGATCGGGGTTTGATCGAGCTTGAAGTCTCCGGTGTGAACGATGTAGCCGAGCGGAGTATCGATGATTATCCCGATACCATCGGGTATGCTGTGACAAACGCTGAAAAAGGTCAGCTTGAAGTTGGCAAACTCAAGGCTTGAATCGGAATCTATCTCGACCAAGTCCGCCTCAAGCGCCCCTTCTTTCAGTTTCTCCTTGATGAGGCCTAGGGTCAATTTGGTGCCGTAAACCTTGGCGGAGATATTCCGCAACAAATATGGCAGGGCTCCGGTGTGATCCTCGTGGCCATGGGTTATTATTATCCCTTTAAGCCGGTCCTGATTCTCAACGACATAAGAAAAATCAGGGAGTACGATATCTATTCCAAGCAGTTCTTCGCTTGGAAATTTTAGCCCGGCATCTATAAGGATCATTCCCTCTTCGTCCTCGATGACCATCATGTTCTTTCCGATTTCGCCGAGGCCTCCCAAGGGGATGACCCTAAGTCTTGTGTTATTTTTATCAGTCAATTCTTTCTTCTTTCTTAAAATTAGATTAAGTTTAAGCTCCTCATTTTTTCTTCAAGGACTGCATCCTGCTCCTTGGTTGAGTCTATCAAAGGTGGTCTCAGGCCACCCGTTTCGATTCCGATAAACCTCAAGGCCGCCTTAACCATGATGGGGTTGGTGGTCATAAAGACCGTCTCAAATAGCGGAAGAAGATCTAAGTGTTCCCTTCTGGCTCCATCATGATCACCGCTCTTGTACGATGCGACCATATTTTTCATCCGTCTGCCCGCGATATGTGAGACGACGCTTATTACCCCATCTCCCCCAAGCGTTAGAATCGGATAGGTCATCGCGTCATCTCCGCTATAGAGCCTGAAGTCGTCTGGGGTCGAATCAATGATCTTGGCTATCTGCTCTAGGTTGCCGCTGGCCTCTTTGACGGCCACGATATTGCCGATCTTGGCAAGTTCGATAACCGTTGCCGCTTCAAGGTTGGTTATCGTCCGGCTTGGCACGTTGTATAGGATGACCGGAAGCGAGGTGCTTTCGGCAACCAACTTGAAATGATTGTATAAACCCTTTTGGGGCGGCTTGTTATAATAAGGAACGACGACCATGGCCGCATCGACTCCCACCTCTTCGGCCCTCTTGGTCAGATGAATCGTCTCTCTGGTGCAGTTATAGCCTGTGCCGGCGATAATCTTCGCTCTACCGGCGGCCGTTTCTTTGGCCGTCACAAAGAGTTCTACCTTTTCGTCGTCGGAAAGGGTCGGCGACTCCCCGGTGGTACCCGAGACTACTATTCCGTCGCTGCCGTTTTCGATGAGATGATTGACGAGTTTTTTGAAAGCCTCAAGGTCGAGGCTTAAGTCCGACTTAAAAGGCGTAACGGCCGCGGTTAGAAGATCGCCAAACATTAGCTCACCTCCCATATGTCCATTATCTTTTCCAACCCAACCACCAAGCCCCGATGGTCCTTATGTTTCTTTATAGCCATCATGACACCTGGCATAAAGCAGGAGCGATCGAATGTGTCATGCCTGATGGTCAAGAGCTGACCATCCAAGCCGAACAGGACCTCTTGATGACCGATTAAGCCGGGAAGTCTGACGCTGTGGACCCGGATATTCTTATAATCGCCGCCTCTGGCCCCGGCTAAAACCTCTTTCTCTTCCTCATTTGCCCCCTTAAACTCCTTGACTTCGGATAGGAGTTCGGCCGTCTTCATAGCCGTTCCAGAGGGCGCATCATGCTTCTGATCGTGGTGAAGTTCGACAATCTCAACCCCGTCAAAGAATTTTGCCGCCATCTTTGAGAACCTCATCATAAGAACGGCCCCGACCGCAAAATTTGGAGCGATAAAAATGCTTAAATCCTTCCCCTTAACCAAAGATTCAACCTTTTTGAGTCTCTCCGAAACGAAGCCTGTCGTTCCGATGACCATATCGACTCCATGCTCCACGGCTATCTCAATGTGCTCCATTACGGCGTCTGGGTTGGTAAAATCGACCACAACATCGGGCTTGAGTTCCTTTATTGCCGCGCCAAGGTTTGAGTCCAAATAGACCTTACCCTCGCCCATATCGAAAAACTCATGAATCCCGCTCGCCTTGAAGGATTTATCAACCGCTCCGACTAAGGAGAGGTCGGGATCGGCCTTTATGGCTTGGCAGACGGTCGTCCCCATCTTGCCGCCGGCGCCGCAGACTATGACTTTGATCATAAGATCTCCTCCTCTTTAAGCGGTAAGTTTTTTTCTATCAATGGGTCCGATAAGAGTGAGTGTTCTCTTTGAGGGATCGAAAACCCTGCTGCAGACCCGATTTATATCGGAAGCCTCTACCGCATCAACCTTGGCAATCAGTTCGTCGATGCTTAAGACCTCGCCGTGAACCAAGTGTGACCTTCCAAGCGAAGACATTCGGCTCGAGGTGCTCTCCATGCTCAAGACGAGCCGCCCTTTCATCTGGCTCTTTACCCTTTGGAGCTCTTGGTCATCTACGCCACACTTAAGGATGGATGCTATCTCATCGTCGATCAGAGAAACTACCTCATTAAGATTAGAGGGCCTAGTCCCGACGTATACTACAAACGAGCCGCTCGATTTATAGAATGAATGATACGAATATACGGCGTAAGCCAAACCTCTCTCCTCGCGGATCTTTTGAAAGAGACGAGAGCTCATACCGCCGCCCAATATGCCATCTAAAATATTTAAAGCAAACCTGTCCGAATCTCCGCCCTTGAGCCCCTCAAAGCCCAAACAGATATGAGCTTGTTCGGTGTCCTTCTCGACTACTTTCAGGCCACCGTCAACCTTAAGCTTAGGAGTGATGATAGCTTTTGGTCTGGCGGCTGAAAGCTTGAACCTATCATCGAGCGAAGAGGGGAGTTTCTTCTGATTGAAGCTTCCGGCCACCGTAATCAATGCCTTCTCAAAGCTGTAATGCTCCCTAAAATAACCTTCAATATCCTCTTTGCCAAGAGAAGAGACCGTCTCCTTTGAGCCTAGTATCGATTGGCCGTAAGGGTGTCCATCCCAAAGGGTTTCGGCAAATATGTCATGGATCAACTCGTCAGGAGCATCCTCATAGTGATGGATCTCTTCCAGTACGACCTCCTTTTCGGAGGCGATATCCTCTGGCCTAAAAGCGGGCTCATGGAGCATCTCAGAGAAAAGATCGATGACCTCAAGAAGATTTTCATCCATCACCCTTGCGTAATAACAGGTATGCTCCTTACTGGTAAAAGCATTTACCTCGGCCCCAAGGCTCTCGAACCTGTCCGAAATCTCCTTGGCGCCTCTCTTCTTGGTTCCTTTAAAGAGAAGGTGCTCAATCAGATGAGATATACCCATTATGCTCTTGGGCTCATCGGTAGAGCCCGCTCTTACCCAGAAACCTATAGATGCCGAGCGCAGATTGCTTGAAGGCTCCATCAGGACCGGAACTCCGCTCGAAAGAAGAGCCTTGGAAAAACTCATCTACGCCTCGTCCACATCGATAGCGGTAAGATTGATGCGGCCCTTCTCATCTATCTCGACAACCTTAACCTTTAGTTTATCGCCAACATTGACGACGTCTTCGACTGTGGGAATCCTTTTCTTGGCAAGTTTGGAGATGTGAACTAGGCCATCCTTACCAGGCAAGAGCTCCACGAAGGCGCCAAAAGTTGTCGTTTTGACTACGGTTCCAAGATAAATCTCTCCCGGAGCCACCTCTTTGACAAGCGCTTCAATCATCGCCTTGGCCTTCTCGCCGCCCTCTCCATCGAGGGATGAGACATAAATTGTTCCATCAGGTTTGACATCTATAGTGGCGCCGGTGGCATCGATTATGCCCCGAATCACCTTGCCTCCCGGTCCGATCACTTCGCCGATCTTTTCAGGATTTATGCTCATGGTGATGATCCTTGGCGCATAAGACGATAGGCTGCTTCGGGGTTCATCGATGGTGGACTGCATCTTCTCCAAGATGAAGAGACGGCCTTCTTTGGCTTGGGCAAGTGCCGTCTTTAAGACATCCAAAGGCACGCCGGTCGCCTTCATATCCATCTGGAGAGCCGTTATGCCTTTTGCGGTTCCTGCCACTTTAAAATCCATATCGCCAAGGGCGTCTTCAACCCCTTGGATATCGGAGAGTACGGCTGAATCTTTTCCATCGGTTACAAGGCCCATGGCGATGCCGGCAACCGGAGCCTTAATCGGAACGCCGGCGTCCATAAGCGAAAGGGTGCTTCCGCAGACGCTTGCCATCGAAGATGATCCGTTAGACTCCAAGACCTCGGAAACTATCCTGATCGTATAAGGAAAATCGAGTTCATCAGGGACGACCGAAAGAAGAGCCCTTTCGGCCAGCGCCCCGTGTCCGACCTCGCGCCGCCTTGGACTTCCGAGCCGGCCGACCTCACCGGTTGAGAAGGGCGGAAAATTATAGTGATGAAGATATCTCTTCGATTCCTTGTTCTCAAGGCCATCAAGGCGCTGGACTTCGCTTGCCGTTCCGAGAGTCAAAACCGAAAGCACTTGAGTCTGGCCGCGGGTGAAAAGGCCCGAGCCGTGAGCCCGCGGCAGAAAGGCGACCTGGCAATCGATGGGACGAATCTCGCTCAAGGCCCTGCCGTCCGGTCTGATCCCCTCTTTAAGTATCATCTCGCGGACGACGGTCTTTTCGACCGAGTATAGAATCTTTTTGATCTCGCTTTCGGCTTCGGGGAACTCATCCAAAAGCGTCTCTGTGGCCTCTTTTTTGACTTGGCTGACCGCGTCCTCGCGGGCTAGCTTGTCAGCCGAACCCATCGCTTCCCTGATCTTAGGAGCTGCGAGCATGGTAATTTTCTCGTAAAGGTCGGGGTCTGGTTCGGCCAACTTTATCTCGCGCTTCTCTCTGCCAATCTCCTTTGCGATCTCTTCCATCTGATCGATCATTTTGCCGATGGTCTGGTGGGCCGTGGTCAAGGCCTCGACCATCATGGCCTCGTCGACTTCGCTCGCTCCGGCTTCAACCATGATTATCGAATCGCGGCTACCCGCAACAATCAGATCAAGATCGGAAACGATGAGATCCTGGAAGGTGGGATTGATGACGAAGGCGCCATCGACATAGCCAATCCTGACTCCCGCTATCATCTTTTCGACCGGGATATCGGAGATGGCAAGCGCCATCGATGCGGCATTGAGCGCGATAATATCCGGTTGGTTTACCATATCCACCGATAACGTGCTGGCGATTATCTGAATCTCGTTTCTAAAACCGTCGGGAAAGAGGGGCCGTATCGGCCTATCTATCAGTCTTGCGGTCAAGATCGACTTTTCGCTGGGGCGCCCCTCTCTCTTTATGAACCCGCCCGGAATCTTTCCGGCCGCATACATCTTGTCTACAACCTCGACCGTTAAGGGAAAGAAATCCAGCCCCATCATCGGCTCCTTGGAACCAACCACCGTCAGAAGAACGATGCTATCGCCCATCCTAGCGTAGACACTTCCATCGGCCTGACGAGCGATCTGCCCAAATTGGAACTCGATCGTTTTGTCGCCCGACTGAATATTTCGTGAAATTAAACCCATTAAATTTTAAACCTCCAATAATTAAGGAAACCTATCCGCGCAACTCGAGCTTCTTGACTATCGAGCGATACCTCTCGATCTCTACCTCTTTAAGGTAGTTAAGAAGCCTTCTCCTCTGGCCGACCAATTTCAGTAGACCGCGGCGGGAATGAAAATCTTTCTTGTGAAGCTTCAAGTGTTCGGTGAGGTCCTTGATCCTCTTGGTGAGGATGGCTACTTGTACTTCGGGGGAGCCGGTATCATTATCGTGAGAGCCGTACTCCTTTACGATGCCGGCTTTTTCTTGACTAGTAATCGTCATGCAATCGTCACCTCCTTTATTTATCCGCCTCAAACCAAGAAAAGCGTCGGTGACTCGCTCCCCTAGTATGAGGCAAAACCCTATTTAAGCCCAAATTTTCATGGCTTATACTACCATAGTTAATCTGAAGCGTAAACTTTTTATGCCAATAAAGCTGCCGTTTTCTTGACATCGTCCTCGAGCTGATGAGCAAGTTCCTTTTCGTTCTCAAACTTCTTCTGGTCTCGGATCTTTGCCACCAGATCCAAATATATATATTTATCGTACAAATCGCCCTCAAAATCGAGTAGGTAAGCCTCTATCCGTCTCTCGCTCACTCCAAAGGTTGGGGAGGCACCGATATTGATGACGGATTTAAGTCTTCTCTTATTCAAATGGGCGACCCCGGCATAGACGCCATCTCCGGGAATCTGGATCTCCTCTTTGAGTTGGATATTTGCGGTCGAATAACCAAGGCGCCTTCCGCGTCCAAAGCCGCTTACAACCTTGCCGCTCAAGCCGGGATAACGTCCCAGAATCTCTTTTGCCTTCTCAAGCTCACCCTGACTAAGAAGTCTCCTTATCCTAGTACTGCTTATCGGCTCTCCTTCGTGCTTCTTAAGCGGAATGATTTTTACTTTAAATCCCTTCATCTTTCCAAGTTCCAGGAGAAGCTTGGCATCCCCGAGCGCTCCGCTGCCAAATCTAAAACTTTCTCCCACTATCACTTCGATGGCACCAAGACGCTTAAGGAGAATCTCGTCGACGAATTCTTCCGGACTTAACTTCGAAAATTCTACGGTAAATTCGATGAAGAGAAGTATGTCTACGCCAAGCTCTGATATTAACTTGACTTTGGTGTCGAAATCGGTGAGCACTGGGGGCTGGCTGGCCGGCGAGATGACTTCTTTGGGATGGGGCAGAAAGGTTACAACGAGACTCTTGGCTGAGGCGGCTTTCGCGTCTTCGGCGCAGGTTAGAATCGTCTTCTTGTGTCCTTTGTGAACACCATCGAAGAATCCGAGCGCAACGACGCTCCTTTCGATCCGTGTTAGGTTTTTAAGACCGACAACCGTCTTCATCAATCGGTCTCCCCAAGAACTATGTAAGGTTTTACGACTTTCCTCTCATCCTCATCCAAAGTTACCCTTGCTACGACTATCGGTTGACCTTCACGACCAATAAGCAGAATATCTTCACCGAGCGGATTGGTCCAGGTCCCCTTAGAAACAACTTGGTTGCCAGAGAGAAGTTTCTTTTCAGTCTCTTCATCTTGAATCTTGATGGAGCCCATAAAACTTAAGGCTTTCTCGATCGAAATCAAAAACTCCTTTGGATCAGGTGCTTGAGTCAGAGTCTCAAGAGAGATCGAATCATCCAAACTATATCTTCCCGCCTCAAGACGGGTCAAAGCCGAAAGATGAGCTCCGACCCCAAGAGCTTTGCCGATATCAGAGGCCAAACTTCTTATATATGTGCCCTTAGATGCAGTCACGTCAAGCTTAGCTGCCGGATTTTCCCCTTCCTTAAAATCGACGAGCTTAAGCTCTATAATCTCGACATTCCTCGTTGGGGCAGAAACAGCTTCACCTTTGCGGGCAAGATCATATAAAGGCCGGCCTTTCTTTTTTATGGCCGAATAAATCGGCGCCCTCTGCTCTATGTGACCACGAAACCTTTTAAGCGTCTTTTCGACATTATCTGATGAAACTTCACAGGAACGCTTCGAGATGACCTTCCCTTCTCCATCAAGGGTATCCGTCTCAATCCCAAATCTCACCTCGGCAAGATATCGTTTCTTGTCTTCTCCAAAGAACCTGGCAAGTTTGGTCGCCTTGCCGATGAGTATCAGCATGACCCCGGTCGCGATGGGATCTAAGGTTCCCGTGTGTCCGGCCTTCTTTGCTCCAATGATTCTTTTAGCCTTCAAAACTAGATCGGAAGAGGTCATGCCCTTGGGTTTATCTAGAATCAGAATTCCGTTCAAATCTCTGCCTTAAGGATCGCTAAAATCTTTTCAACTATCTCTTCTCTTGCTCCTTTAAATACGAAACCGGCCGCTGCCTTGTGTCCGCCTCCACCGAATCTGCCCGCAAGCTTTGAAAGATCGTAATCGCCCTTGGCTCTAAGGGAAACCTTCCACAAGTCCCCCGGTTCCTCTTTTAAGACGAAGACGACCTTGGCTTGTTTGACTTCGCGCAGAATATTTATGAGATCTTCGGTCTCCTCGAGAGTTGCTTCCGTTGCGTTCAGGTCATCTTGGGTGATAAAAGAGTAAAGGATGGGTCCGGCTAATTCAAAGCGTGATAAGAACTTTTCGACAAGCTTAAGATAGTTTACGCTGCGAGACTCGTAAACATTTTGATAGATCGGATTTGGCTTGACCCCAAGCTTCAATAGTTCACCGGCCATCTCAAAGGCGATAAGATTCGTGTTGGAATACTGGAAGCGGCCCGTGTCGGTGAGAAGGCCGACGTAGAGAGCGTTTGCAACCCTTGCATCTATATCGCCCCCGATCTCCTTTATGAGGCGATAGACCAATTCGGCCGTAGCCGGAGAGGCGGTATCTATCAGGTTGAGCAGAGCAAACCCCGGGTTTCCTTGATGGTGGTCAAAATTTATCGACTTTGGCGTATCCTTTAAAAGTTCGCCCAAAGCAGCGAGCCTTTCCAAGTTCGCGCAATCTAAGGCTATAAATAGATCGAAGGGACCAACGTCCTTCAAATCATCCCTTAAAAGTTCTTCACCCTCAAAGAGAAAGAGATAATCGTTGGGAATGGCTTCGATGGCAGGGCGATCAAGAGAGATCTTACCGTAATCCCATGCCATATGAACATCTTTGCCCATACCTTTTAAGAAGAGGCATAGGCCGACAAGAGAGCCGATGGCGTCGCCGTCTGGGTCCTTATGAGTGGCGACAATTATTCTTCTGCTCGCCAATATCAGATCCGCCGCTTCTTTTAACAAGCTTTGACTCAACTTCGAAGAAGAGGCCGCATCCAAGGCTAAAGACTCTTTACTCAACTCCCCGCTCCTCCTCGCAGGCAAGATCATTGATGATTTTCGAAATCCGAAAGGCCCTGTCTACGGAGTCGTCCCACTTGAAGATGATGTCCGGAGTGTGTTTGAGATGAAGTTTTTTCGCCACCTCTTTCTTGACGAAGCCCTTGGCCCCGCTTAGCGCCTCCAATAAATCATCTTTTCGTTTATCATCGATCGAGCTCACATAGACGGAGGCAAGCTTAAGATCCCTGGAAAGATCGACCCCGGTGACGGAGACAAGTTCTACCCTTGGATCTTTGAGTCTCATTATTATCTCGCTTATCTCTTCGCGCATCGCCTCAGAGACGCGGCTTGTCCTTGAAAATTCCATTTATCTTAAGGCTCTCCTTCCCCGTCAAGCACAGAATAGACCGAGATATTTGAGGATAGAAGCTCCAAATCGAATTCTTCCAAAATATGCTGAACCATTCTTGAGAAGACCTCCCTTATCTCCGATTCCTTGAGCGAGACCACAGCGACGCCGATCGAAGCTCTTTGGAGCAGGTCCTGGCCTGAGATTTCTTTAACTGAAGCATTGAACCTATTCTTAAGTCGCTGAGTCAAACTCTTAACTATGCGCCGTTTATCTTTGAGCGAATTTGAGGAGGGGATGATAAGATCGAGTTGGAGTAGACCTACAAATGGACCCATTGGTGAATTCTCTCAGTTTAGATAGCGGCCTTCTCGACAATCTTAAAGAACTCAAAAGTATCGCCGACTTGAACATCGGAGAACCTCTCAAGAACTATTCCGCATTCAAGGCCGTTTTTGACGGTGGTCACATCATCTTTAAATCTCTTTAGAGACTTGACTTTTCCCTCGAAGATCACGGCCCCATCGCGAATCAGCCGTAGGCTGTCTTTGCGATTCACTTCGCCGGAAACGACGTAACACCCGGCGATTGTTCCAAGTTTGGAAGCCTTAAAGATATCTCTAACCTCGACCACTGCCGTTTCGACCTCTTCTAAAGTGGGCTTTAAGAGACCTTTTCTCGCCGCCTCGATGTCCTCTATGACCTTATAGATAACCCGATACATCCTTACATCTACGTTCTCTCTATCAGAGAGTTCTTTGGCCTTAGCATCGGGCCTGACATTGAAGCCGATTACGACGGCATTAGAAGCCGAGGCGAGCATTATATCGGTCTCAGTGATGGCTCCGACCCCTTTATGGATGACCCTGACCCTAACCTCGGTCTGATCGATCTCGCTTAGCGCGCCGCATAAAGCCTCAACCGACCCTTGGACATCGGCTTTGACAATAAGATTGAGATCCCTTATCTCGCCTTTCGATATCTGATTGAAGAGGTCTTCAAGGGCGATATGCTTATGTGAGTCCTTCTCTAAGACGCGCTTCTTTAATAGGCGCTCCTCTGTTATCTGCCGGGCCCTCTTCTCGTCTGCTACCTCTTTAAGGATATCGCCGGCATTGGGCGTCGTCGACCACCCGGTTATCTCTACCGGTTGGCCGGGCCTGGCCAGATTGACCTTTCTGCCCTTATCGTCGCGCATGGCCCGAATCTTGCCGCTGGCATATCCGGCTACAACGGCGTCACCGACTTCGAGATTTCCCCCTTGAACCAAGACCGTCGCCACCGGACCTTTCCCCTTGTCTAGAAAGGCTTCGATAACGGTGCCAAACCCTGCCCCCTTGACCGGGGACTTGATGTCGCCCATTTCTGCTAGAAGAAGGACCATATCCAAGAGTTCGTCGATATTCATTTTTGCTTTTGCCGAAACGGGAACGAATATCGTTTCGCCACCCCACTCTTCGGGAACTAAGCCGTATTCGGTCAATTGCTGTTTCACCTTATCCGGATTGGCCTCATCCTTATCGATCTTGTTTATGGCAACCAGAATCGGCACCCCGGCGGCTTTTGCGTGATCTATGGCCTCGACCGTCTGGGGCATGACACCATCGTCGGCCGCAACCACCAAGATGGCGATATCGGTTATCTTCGCCCCTCGGGCCCGCATGGCGGTGAATGCCTCATGACCGGGGGTATCAATGAAGGTTATCTTCTTATCATTTCGTTCTACCTGGTAAGCGCCTATGTGTTGGGTAATGCCTCCGGCCTCAGTGGAAACTACATCGGTCTTGCGTATGGCATCCAAAAGAAGTGTCTTGCCGTGATCGACGTGACCCATTACCGTGACAACGGGGGGACGAGACTTTAGTTCCTTGGGGTCGGTCTCTGCCACCTCGTCGACTTCCATCTCTTCCTCTAGGCTGACTATTTGGACGGAAAGCCCATATTCATCTGCCAAAAGCTCGACAGCAGCGCTGTTCAGCGGTTGATTGATTGTGGCCATTTCGCCCATGTTCATGAGATTCTTAATTATGTCGGTCGGATTCTTTTTAAAGAGTTTTGCGATCTCGCTAACGGTTGATCCGGCGATTATTCGAATCGGCTCTAAGCCTAAGGCTTCCTTTTTGACCTCACTATTGGCCCCCGCTTTGGGTTTGACCTTTTGGGCCTTGCCTTTGCCGACAGGATTTGAAGCAGCGGGTTTTTTCTTCTGATCCCCTTTGGGAGCTTTCTTTTTTGTCGTTGATGATAGGCGCTCTTGCAATTTTGTAAGCACATCCCCTTCTATGGAGGCAAAATGGTTTTTCGCTTCTACCCCCATGGCTTTCAGCTCATCCATCAAAATCGAACTCTTTATATTCATCTCGCCGGCAATCTCATAGATCCTCTTTGCCAATCATATCACCCTTTAATCTTGGTTCTGGCCAAAAAACTCTTCTACGCTTCTAGTGAGCGAGATCAATTCGTCTTTGGAAATTTCACTCTTTAACGCAATCGAAAGTCTCTTTCGTTTAGCGGCATTCAAAAAACAATCCAAGCTGCATATATATGCTCCCCTTCCGGCCCTTTTGCCGGCTGGATCTAAAGAGACACCCTCATCTTTGGGCTTTACGACCCGAAGGAGATCTCTCTTTAACAGAGAATTTTGACAGCCAATACATCTTCTAAGCGGAAAGCTTCTCTCCATTAAGGTTACTCAAGACCTTTATGTACCCCGCAATAATCGCTTCCGGGCCTTTTTTTGTTGGCACACCTCTCTCCGGTCTTCTTGATGGCGATACAGGTGTCATCTTGCGCTTCTTCCTCATCGGCTCTGGTCGGGGTTAGAGCCCGCTCGGCCGCCTCCCTTGCGGCCTGGGACTCGCTTTTAATATCTATTCTCCAGCCGGTAATCTTGGCAGCAAGACGCGCGTTCTGCCCCTCCTTGCCTATGGCAAGGGAGAGTTGATCGTCGGGAACGATCACTTCAGCCGTCTTCTCTTCTTCATTTATCGATACCGATCTCACCTTGGCCGGACTCAAAGCATTACCGACAAAGACTGATGGGTCCTCGCTCCATCTTATGACATCGATCTTCTCTTCACGAAGTTCTGAGACGACCATTCTCACCCTCGAGCCTTTGGGACCGACGCAAGCTCCAACCGGATCGACGCTCTCATCCCTGGACGAGACCGCTATCTTTGACCTATAGCCGGGCTCCCTGGAGACGGCCTTTATCTCGACATACCCATCCAGTATCTCAGGAACTTCCAGTTCGAAGAGGCGCTTGATCAGTCCGGGATGGGTCCTGGAGAGAATTATCTGCGGCTCTTTGGAGGTTCGCCTGACTTCAATGATATAGGCTTTGATCCGCATCCCGTGCTCGTATCTCTCTCCGGGCACCTGTTCGGAGGGGGGAAGAAGGGCCTCGACCCGGCCCAGATTAACCAGAGTATACCTCTGATCGCTCTGCTGGATTATTCCGGTGACAATATCACCTTCGCGGTCGACATACTCATCATACATAAGCGATCTTTCGGCCTCTCTGATCTTCTGCAAGATCACCTGTTTGGCCGTCTGAGCCGCTATCCTTCCAAAATCTTTGGGAGTGACCTCTTCCTCTTCGATCTCAACGCCGGATTCGGTCTCAATCTCGGTCTGCGAGAAGACCTGTATCTTGCCGGTCTCTCGATCAATGTTTACATAGACATTCGGAGCCATTCCGTAGTCTTTCTTGTATGCGGTCGCAAGCGCGTCGCTCAAGGCATCAAATATCGCCTCGGCATCTATCTTCTTCTCTCGCTCTATCTGTCTGATCGCTTCTATGAGATCAACGTTCACTTTTTGCCGCTCCTTTCAGTGGGCGAAAAACCCTGGAAATCAGCAACTAGATTAGCTTTCTGAATCATCTCGTAATCTAGGCGATGATCCTCTCCATCGATTTCGGCAAGAACCCCCTCCTGATCGGCTGACTTGATCAAGATAGAAAGCGTCTTCTTGCCCAATATCGCTTCCTTTACCTTAACCTTTGCCTTCTTGCCTACGTTTGCGGCAAAATGGTTAGGCTTGCGAAGGCGTCTTTCAAGCCCTGGCGAGGAGACTTCGAGAAAATATTTCGTCTCGATTACCCCGATATCATCCAACCTTTTGGAGATGATCTGGCTCGCCTTCGAGCAGTCATCCAGCCCGACCGGTCCTTCTCTGTCGATATAGATCCGAAGGATCAGTCCGACCGGATCGCGGAGCATCTCTAAATCATAAACGGAAATCCCGATCCTTTGCAGTTCGCCTTCGATCTCAGATTCAATCTCGTCCAGATTTATGATGCCCAAGAGATACCCGCCTGTGCCGTAATATTAAAAAAAGTGGGTTTTCTACCCACTCGAAGTTGAATCGATTAAGCTTCATAGATATTAACATAATAATTTTTTCGGCGCAAACCAATAGGTGGCATTAAGGAGGTAAAGCTTGGATTATTGGCGATCCAAACCAAAGAAGTGGATGACAAGATCCTTATACATCTGCAGGCGGTGAAAGAGACCCTTCTGTATCCCAAGCTTCTCTTCCTTCATCACGTGGGTGACATTGGGCATTATCACCTCTATCACCTTGGCCGAGATCTCTTTGGCCTGCTTGGTAAAGGCTATCTCCACCCCAAAGCCGGTCTTGGAGAAGTCCTCCATCCCACTCAAAAATGACCGCCTAAACGCCCTTTGGCCGGTGATGTGGGGAACGAGAGCTTGAGAGAAGTTCGTCGCCGCTCTGCCCTTAGTAAATTTTCCAAGCGTCATATCTACACTCTCATCTTTCAGCAAGGGGTCAATGAGATCTTCGATATGCTTTGTGGTAAGACCAACCAGATCGGCATCGAAGAGGACGAGTATGTCGGCAGCGGTTGAATTGATTCCGGCCCAAATTGCGGCCCCCTTGCCTTCGTTTTTGCTAAGGGTTACCACCTTGACTCCGAGGTAGGATCCGGCTTGAGCCGCGGTATCATCGGTCGAACCATCGTTGACTACAATCACTTCGCCAACCAATTCTACCTTCAAGAGTTCTTCTAGGACCACGCCTACCCGCCCCTCTTCGTTGAAGGCGGGAAGGATGGCGGCTATTAACGGAGGGTTATGTTTTGACGACTCAGTCATTATCAATATGCCTTGGCAAAGAGAGCCTCGTTCCCCTCCTTTGAGCAGACCACGCAAGGTCCGGTATTGGGTTTAAAGGGCATGCATCTTATGGTCGCCATCGTCTCCTCTTTCACCTTATCCTCGCAAGCCGGGTCTCCGCACCAAAAGGTTGAGACGAAACCGCCCTTTTCTCCGATTGCCTTGGAAAGTTCAGAAAAGCCCTCAAGATGAGTCGTGTTTTCGTCCCTAAAACTCTTGGCTCTCTCTAAAAGGGAGTCTTGAATCGAAGAGAGCGTCATTTTCACCGTCTCGCTTACCTCTTCCATCTTGATGAAGCTCTTTTCTCTCGTGTCGCGTCTGACCATTACGACGTGACCTTTTTCTATATCCTTGGGACCGATCTCGATCCTAATCGGCACGCCCCTAAGCTCCCACTCATTGAACTTCCAGCCAATGGAGTGCTCACGCCGGCGATCGGTCTTAACCCGAAACTTGGCGGAAAGGAGTTCTTCTAACTCTTTCACCTTGGCTTCGACTTGAGCTTCCTTCTCTTTCGAGCCGTAAATGGGAAGGATGACAACCTGGATGGGAGCGACTTTAGGCGGAATGATCAGACCCTGATCGTCGCCATGAGTCATAATCAAGGCGCCCATAAGACGCGTAGAAACCCCCCAGCTCGTTTGCCAGGCATATTTCCTCTCGCCGTCTTTATCCTGAAAGGTTATGTCGAAGACTTTGGCAAAGTGCTGACCAAGATTGTGTGAGGTTCCGGCCTGGAGTGCCTTGCCATCCGGCATCAGAGCTTCGATTGAGTAGGTCTTAAGGGCTCCGGCAAACTTCTCTCTTTCGCTCTTAAGCCCGGCACAGACCGGTATCGCCAAGTCTTCTTCGGCAAAGCAGCGGTAGACTTCGAGCATTCTCAAAGTCTCCTCTTCGGCCTCGGATTCGTCAGCGTGGACGGTATGGCCTTCCTGCCAGAGAAATTCAGTCGTCCTTAAAAAGGGACGGGTCACCTTCTCCCAGCGAACCACGTTGGCCCACTGGTTTATCAGAACGGGCAGATCGCGCCAGGAATCTATCCACTTGGAATACATGCTGCCGATGATCGCTTCCGAGGTGGGGCGGATAGCCAGCCTCTCCTCAAGCTCCTCGTTTCCGGCATGAGTGACCCAGGCGACTTCTGGCGCAAAACCCTCTATATGATCTGCCTCTTTGGCAAGCAAACTTTCGGGCACAAAAAGAGGAAAATAGGCGTTCTCGTGGCCGGTCTCCTTTATCCTCTCATCGAGTAGACCCTTCATCAACTCCCAAATACCATAGCCGTAAGGACGAATGACCATGCAGCCCTTTATCGGCGCATAATCGGCTAACTCGGCTGCCAATATGACGTCGGTATACCACTTCCTAAAATTTTCGCTCTTGTCGGTTATGTCCTTAACAAAACCCTTATCGCTTTCGATCAAACTTATCTCTTCCTCCCATTTCAAGAACGGTTTCTACGAGCACGTCCAGCATCTCGGCTTCTGCCACCTTCTTAACCGGCTTGCCACTTACGAATAATAAACCTTCTTTGCGACCGGCTGCAATACCAATATCGGCCTTTCTTGCTTCACCTGGTCCGTTGACGGCGCATCCCATCACGGCCACCTTTATCGGAATTCGCTTGCCCGCAAGGCGTTCCTCTACCTCTCTTGCAAGTTTTGTGAGATCGACCTCGCACCGGGCGCAAGTCGGGCAGGATATGATCTCGACAAATTCTCGCCTTAAATCCAATGCTGCCAAGATCTTATGTCCGACCCTAACCTCATGGACCGGATCATCGCTCAAAGATACGCGCAATGTATCTCCGATTCCCCGGCTTAAGAGGACCCCTAAAACGACCGATGATTTGACCGACCCGAAAAGGAGGGTTCCGGCCTCGGTTAGGCCGATATGAAGCGGGGCATTGGTCTTGGTCGAAAGATTAGTATAAGCTTCGATCGTCTCGGTGGGCGTGGAGGCCTTAACGGAGATGATGAAATCAATAAAATCATTCTCTTCAAAGAAAGCGCCGTATTCAAGGGCGCTTTCTACGAGAGCCCTTGCCGGTCCGCCCCCCATCTCTCGATACTTCTTGTGGAGAGAGCCAAAGTTGACTCCAATTCTAATCGCAACGGATCTCTCTTTGGCCTTATCTAAAATTTTCAGCACCCGATCATTCGAGCCGATATTGCCGGGGTTTATGCGTATCTTGTCGGCTCCGTTTTCAATGGCAGAGAGAGCGAGTTTGTAGTCGAAATGGATATCGGCAACCAGAGGTATCGATATCTCACTTTTGATCGATTTTAGGGCCTTTGCGGCCGCTTGGTCCTTAACCGCAACTCGAACGAGGTCACAGCCGGCCTCCTGAAGGCGGTTTATCTGTAAAACCGTTGCCTTGACATCCTCGGTCTTGGTGGTTGTCATCGATTGGACGGAGATCAGAGCCCCCCCTCCGATGGTTACGCCGCCGACTTTAACCCCTCTTGTAACTTTACGCTCGATCATCATCCACCGGGGCCGAATAGGTCAGAAAAGGTAACGAGGATTGTCATCGATAAAAGAAGAAAGATGCCTGCCGCTTGAACCATCATGATCGTCTTTGCCTTGAGCGGCTTTCTTTTAGCGGCTTCGATCCCAAGAAGGATGAGCTTTCCGCCATCTAAGGGAGGAATTATGAAGAGGTTTGCGATTCCAAGGCCAACGCTCATCTGGGCTAAAATCTCTAAGTATATGAGGATGCTCTCCTTAGCTCCCCTTGAAAGTTCGCTCGTAAATCCGACCGGTCCGATGAATCTGACTTGGGCGCCATCGGGCAGCGTAGAGGTTATAAATTGATAAAGAAACTTTAAGGTAGCGGCAGCATAGGCGGCCGTCGTCCTGACGGCCATGATGAAGGAGGTTGCAAACGGATACTTTGCGGTATCCAACCTCATGGATACGCCAAGAAAACCGGCGCCGTCGCGTTCTCCTAAAGTGACGGGGCTGGTGCTGACCTTCCCATCCCTTAAATACTCGATTTCGATCACCTCATTAGGATTCGCCCTGATGATCTCGATGGCGGTCGGCCAGTCGCTGATCTTTTCGCCGGCAAGGAAGAGAATCTTATCTCCCGGCTGAAGCGATGCCTCTTCGGCAGCCGACCCTTTCGATATCTCGTCAATGGTGGTTGTAACGAAGGGAACTCCAACCATGAATATCACGGATATCAAGACGATGGCAAAGATGAAGTTTGCCGCAGAGCCGCTTACCAAGATCAACAGGCGTTTATACAAAGGCAGATCCCCAAGAATCGGAAGGCGCGTCTCTTCTAGCGAAATCTCCTCGGGTTTTATATCCTCAATCTTGACATAGCCGCCAAAGGGGATCCAAGCCAGAGCATAGACCGTATCTTTGATTTTGCGGCTTATAAGCTTTGGTCCGTAGCCGACTACGAACTCATGAACCTTAACTTTTAGGATCTTGGCGGTCATAAAGTGGCCGGTTTCGTGAACTATGATAAGAAGACCTATTCCCAAAACGGCCAGCATGATGCCAAAGAGATCATTTGTCATTATAAACGGCTCCCAAACGGCTCAGCTCAATAGTCGTCACCTTGCGCGCCCATCTATCGGCTTGCAGCAGGGACTCCATATCGAGATGATTTAGCGGTTGATGTATGGTTAGAACATTATATATCACTTTGGGTATATCGATAAAATTTATCTTTTTATTCAAAAAGGCCTTGACCGCAACCTCGTTTGAGGCATTAAGGACGGCTGGAAAGGTGCTCCCCTTCAAACCGGCCTCTCTGGCATAGGCCAAACATGGAAAGAGCGTTAAATCCGGCTCTTCAAAAGTCAGAGGGGCATCGTTAATAGGATCGAACCTTTTTTGAGTGAACGGTGCGCGCCTTGGATAGGTCAAGGCATACTGAATGGGTATTCTCATGTCGGCCGGACCGAGATGGGCTTTTATCGACC
This sequence comes from Actinomycetota bacterium, assembly GCA_037441605.1. Lineage (GTDB taxonomy): Bacteria > Actinomycetota > Aquicultoria > UBA3085 > Oleimmundimicrobiaceae > Yes70-04. The sequence continues at coordinate 41,413 of JBBIRY010000002.1, forward strand.
CGTCTTCGAATTCGACCATCGAGTGGACGATGCTCTGAGGGTGAACCAAGACATCGATTCGATCATAAGGAAGGCGGAAGAGATGATGGGCCTCAATGACCTCAAGACCTTTATTCATTAAGGTGGCTGAGTCGATGGTAATCTTGGGACCCATCTTCCATTTGGGATGAGAGAGGGCCATTTCAACCGTGACCCCCTTAAGAGCCTGAATATCAAAACCCCTAAACGGACCGCCCGAGGCGGTTATGATGATTCTCTCAATCTTGGAGCGATCCTCACCTAAAAGACATTGTTCGATGGCGCTATGCTCACTATCGACCGGAATGATCGAGCCGCAGCCCCCATCCAATAGATCGTTTATGAGGTCCCCTGCTATTACAAGCGACTCCTTGTTGGCGAGAGCAACTTGCCTTTTTGCCTTCAAGGCAGAGATGGTTGAAGTTAAGCCGGCCGCTCCCACCAGCGCATTTAGCACCATATCCGCATCACAGGTCGCTAGCTCAGAGAGTGCTCCCTCGCCAAGAAGAAGCTTTACCCCATTTGGCACTTGATCGGAGATGGCCCTTGCAGAGGCAGGATTGGTGACGGCTATGTAGTTGGGTTTAAGCTTCACCGTTTGGCTGAGAAGCAGGTCCGTATCGCTGTGAGCCGAAAGGCCGACAACCCGGAAAAGATCGGGAAAAGACTCAATCACCTCGACGGCTTGGCGGCCGATCGACCCGGTTGACCCCAATATTATTATCTTTTTCATCGTCCTGCCCAACCAAAGTAAATGAATAGATAATAAGCAATCGGGGCAGCCAGGATCAAACTATCGAAACGGTCTAGAAAGCCGCCGTGGCCGGGAAGAATGCTTCCGCTATCTTTGACCTTAACCAGTCGCTTGAATTTCGATTCGATCAGATCGCCCACTTGAGCCGCCGCGGCTATTGAAGCGCCGAGAAGTCCGCGGCTTAAGACGGCCATGTTCTCAAATCTGATTACGAAGAGGACAATGAGGGCCGCCAAAAAGCCAGCTACCGTGCCCTCGAGGGTCTTATTCGGACTTATCTTCGGTGAGACCTTTATCCTGCCAAACTTGCTGCCAACCAGAAAGGCGAAAGTATCGAAAGCCCAAGTCGCAAAGAGCACGGCGAGCACCATCTTTCGATCGATATATCTTAGAAGTATAAGATGGCTAAATAGAAAGGAAATATAGGCCGGGGCAATTAGGGTAAAAGCCGCTCGTTTTAAACTCTCCCTTTTAAAAAAAAGGACAAGAAGAAGAGCGGAGGCAAGATTTAGAGCAAAGAGTGACAGAAGGCCCTTCTCTCCAAATCTCAAGGCAGCTATCGGATAGAGAGCCCCAAAGACGAAGGCTAGAGTAGCATCTATGCGACCGATTGATTCCTTTAGAATTGTGGCAACCTCAAAGAGGCAGATGAGCGAGATTGCAAGGATCAGAAGAGCAAATGGCGCCTGCCCCCAAAAAAGAAATATGAGGAGAATCGGCGCGCCTATAAAAGAAGTCAAAATCCTCTCTTTGATGTGAAAGACCCCCTCACCCTTTATTGCTCTTCAACTCCACCAAAGCGGCGTTTGCGGTTAAGAAAATCGAGCAAGGCTGTCTTAAGATGATTCTCGGTAAAATCCGGCCAGAGAGTCTTGGTCGTCCAGAATTCAGCATAGGCTGCCTGCCATATCAAGAAGTTGCTCATCCTTTCTTCGCCGCTGGTCCTTATGACGAGTTCGGGATCGGGTAGCTCAGGAAGATATAGATGATTTCTGATATCATTCTCGTCCAGCGACTCGAGGTCGATTAGGCCTTTTTTTAAATCGGAAAGAAGAGACTTTACGGCATCGATGATCTCGCTCCGACCACCATAATTTAGGGCGATCACCAGCGTAAGTCCTGTGTTCTCGGCTGTCAAGGATTCGGCTCTTTTGATCCTATCTTGAATGCCGCAAGGCAAATCTGCAAGGCGGCCGATTACTTTAAAACGTATCCCCCTCTCGTGAAGAAAAGGCGCCTCAGCCTCGATGACCTCAGTAAAGAGGCCCATGAGTGAATCGACTTCTTCTTTGGGTCTCTTCCAATTCTCGGCTGAAAATGTGTAGAGGGTTAGGTAGGCGATTCCGATTTTGTTAGCAAAGGCGACGACGGAGCGCACGGCTTGATAACCGGCCCTATGCCCGGCAAATCTGGGAAGTCCTCGTTTCTTTGCCCAGCGGCCGTTCCCGTCCATGATGATGGCCACATGGCGCGGGATTTTTTTGGAATTTGAGGGATCTAAAAAAAAATATTCCGCATCTATGTTTGAATCTTGGGAATATTTTTTAAAATGGGATTTAAAATTTAAGAGAAACCTTAGCCCCAAGACCTTCCCACCTAACTAGACTTCCATTATCTCTTCTTCTTTATGTTTTACCATCTCATCGATCTCGGCGATGAACTTATCGGTCATTTTCTGGATTTCACTCTGAAGACGCCTCATGTCGTCCTCTGAGATCTGGCCGGACTTCTCTGATGACTTAAACGAATCATTCATATCCCGCCTAATATTGCGCACGGCGACCTTGGCCTCCTCAGCCATGGATTTGACCATCTTAACGAGTTCTTTTCTTCTCTCTTCATTTAATTGGGGAACGGGCACCCTGATGACGTTGCCGTCATTTGAGGGGTTTAGGCCAAGGCTCGATTTTAAGATGGCTTTTTCGATCGGCTCAATGAGCCCTTTGTCCCAGGGCTGTATCAAAAGCAGCCTAGCCTCGGGAACGCTGACGGTAGCCACTTGGCTTACCGCGGTCTCGGTTCCGTAATAATCGATCATGACTTTATCAATGAGTGAAGCTGATGCCCTGCCCGTCCTTACGGTTACAAACTCTGACCTCAAGGCCTGAATTGATTTCTTCATTCTCTCTTCGGCCTGTTTTATCATCTCATTGACCATTGGCGCTTCCCCCTCTGACTATTGTGCCCACATTATTCTCGAGCATAACACGCCTTATGTTTCCCTGCTCTTTTAGGTTGAAGACGATTATCGGCAGATCATTATCCATGCACAGTGAGATCGCGGTTGCATCCATTACTTTTAGTCCCTTGTTCAATACGTCTATATATTTTAACTCAGTAAAGATCTTAGCTTTAGGATTCTTCTCGGGATCCGAATCGTATACCCCGCCGACCTTGGTCGCTTTGAGAATTGCTTCAGCTCCGATCTCAAGAGCCCTTAAAGCCGCTGCCGTATCGGTGCTGAAATAGGGGTTTCCGGTGCCGGCGGCAAAGATCACAACCCTGCCCTTTTCTAAATGACGGATCGCCCTTCTTCTTATATAAGGCTCTGCAACCTCTTGCATCCAGATCGCCGTCTGAACCCGAGTCTTCGTGCCCTTCTTCTCCAAGGCATCTTGAAGGGCTAGCGAGTTCATCACCGTTGCCATCATGCCGATTGTGTCGGCAGTCGCCCGATCCATGCCCTGGGCGCTGGCGGCGACTCCGCGAAAGATATTACCGCCGCCGACCACCACCGCCACCTCTATGCCCAGATTGTGAACTTCGGTTATCTGGTCGGCAATTGACAGGATTATTTCGGGATCGATCCCATAACCAAGCTTATTGGTCAGGGCCTCTCCGCTTATTTTAAGAAGGACCCGCTTGAAGAGTGGGCGTTCCAATCGATGCTCGCTTTCGTATATCGATTATGGCCCGCCGTTTTTGGGCGGGCCATTTTTTAAGAGAACTTATTTGTTTAGTTGTCCTCACCAAGGAGAAACCGCGAGAACCTTCGTATGACGATATTCTCGCCGATTTTCGCCACCATCTCAGAGAGATATTCGGAGATCGTAATATCGGGATTCTTGACGAAGGCTTGTTCCATTAAGCAGTTTGCCGAAAAGAACTTATCAAGCTTGCCCTCTATGATCTTATCAAGAATCTTTTCGGGCTTACCCTCAGCTAAAGCCTGGTCTTTGAATATCTCCTTCTCTCTGGCCAGAACTCCTTCCGGAACCTGATCTCTGCTTATCCACTGAGGGGATGCAGCCGCAATATGCATGGCCACATCATGAGAGAAGTTTTGAAAGTCTTCGTTTCTGGCGACAAAATCTGTCTCGCAATTAACCTCGACCAGAACACCAAGCTTGCTGCCCGGATGGATGTAAGATTTGATCATCCCCTCGTTGGCTGCTCTCGACGACTTCTTGCTAAGTACGCTCGCCCCCTTCTTGCGAAGGTAATCTACGGCCTTATCGGTATCGCCCCCGGTGGCCGCAAGAGCCTCTTTGCAATCCATCATGCCGGCTCCGGTCATATCTCTAAGCTGCTTAACTTGAGCAGCGCTGACTGTCATATAACTCCTTCCGTCTATACAAAATTCGCTATTTAAGCAGAAGCCTCTTGTTCTTGAGCTTCGAGCGCAGCTCTGCGCCCCGTTCCGTCCAGGGCCGCATCTGCCATTACCCTGCTCAAAAGGGCAACCGCCCTTATGGCATCATCATTTGCCGGAATCGGATAGTCAACCTCGTCGGGATCGGCGTTGGTATCGATGACCCCGATTATCGGTATCTCAAGCCTTCTGGCTTCCTTGATCGCGATGTGCTCACGCTTGGTATCGATGACGAAAATGGCGTCCGGAACCCGCCTCATATCGCGGATTCCGCCAAGATTGCGCGAAAGCGTCTCCATCTCGGCGACCATCTTCATCGCTTCCTTCTTGGGGAGCTTTTCCATATGTCCGTTTTCCTGCATGGCTTCAAGCTCTTTTAGCCTTGCCACCCTCTGATTAATGGTGCTGAAGTTGGTGAGCATTCCACCGAGCCAGCGATGATTTACATACGGCATCTTTGCCCGCTCGGCCTCTTGTTTGACCGACTCTTGGGCTTGTTTCTTTGTGCCGACAAAAAGGATGCTCCCACCATCGGCCACGGTATCTTTGGCAAACTTATATGCCTGCTCGATGAGGGTAAGGGTCTTCTGAAGATCAATGATGTAGATATCATTTCTCTCGGTGAAGATGTATGGCTTCATCTTGGGATTCCATCTTCTTGTCTGATGTCCGAAATGAACTCCCGCCTCAAGCAGGTTCTTCATTGAGACAATAGCCATAATATTCACCTCCTTCCGTGCTAAGGTTTCTCCGCCGCAAGTTTCAACCCCGCCTTAACCCCATTAAAGAGGACCTTAAAGGTGAGTCCGCCTGCGTGTGTTATAAAGCGTGAACAGTTTAACATAAGAGACTTTTCAAGACAACAAGCTCGTAAAAAGGGTGTGGATGATACAAATTTTATTTCTTCCTCCTTGACAGATAGAACATACGTTCGTAAAATATCTTTGAAAGGGGCGCCTATGAAGCTAAGTTACTCGTCGATTTCAACTTATAAAAATTGTCCGCTATCCTACAAATTCGCCTATGTAGATAAACTGGAGAGACGAAAGAGTCCCGCTTTAAGTTTTGGAAGCTCAATCCATCAGGCCCTCCATTTCTTCTATTCCAACCCCCTTCAAAAGGCACCGAATTTAAGCGATTTGATCCAATGCCTGGACTCCAACTGGCTTAGGGAGGGTTACTCAAGCCCTGAAGAGGAGGCCTCCTACAAAGAGCTGGCCATAAGAGTCCTTAATAAGTTCCATGAAGCAAACTCTGAGCCCTTCGTCGCCCCTTTGGCCTTAGAGCATAAATTTCAAATAGATCTCGGCCTTGAAGGGAAGTTGGGACAGAAGTGCTTCTTGACCGGAGTTATCGATAGGGTTCAAAAGAACCCCGATGGCTCCATAGAAGTTATCGATTATAAAACGAACAAGAGACTGCCGCCTTTCGCCCAGGTAGACAAGGATCTTCAGCTCTCTATATATTACTTTGCCGCAAAAGAGACCTGGGGAGTGGAGCCCGAAAAGTTAACCCTCTACTTCGTGTTGCCAGATATCGCCATGACTACCTCCAGGGAAAAGAATGAACTCGAACGGGTAAGGGGCGAGGTCCTTCTGACAGCCTCTTCAATCTTGAAGGAAGAGTTCGATCCCAAAGAGAACCCGCTCTGTCCTTGGTGTGATTTCCAACCCATCTGCCCGTTATTTAAGGATAAATTTAAAGACAAGGTTGAAGAAGAGTTCGATATCGAATCGATCATCGATGAATATGTATCCCTCAAGGAAGAGCTCGGCTCAAAAAAGGTGCGCTTAGATACGTTGCGCGATCAGATCTACAACTATCTTGCCGTTAACCAGCTTAAGCGAGCTTTCTCCGAGATAAACGCGATTACTTTAAGTGAGTATCCCGACTTCCAATATGATGTAGATTCGATAAGATCGATCTTGGAGCCGCTCGGCCTCTTTGGGGAAGTGGTCGAGATCAAAAGAAATCTGCTTCAAGCGCTCTTGGAAAGCGGAAGGCTAAGCGAGGACCAGGTTCGTTCCATCGAAGAGAGCCGGATAGACAAAGGTAGCGTCAAACGTCTGCTCTCCAAACGTCTTACCGAAAAGAGCTGAGTTTTAACCATCTTCAGCAAGGCTTAGGGCGTCGGCTAAATCTTTGGGCAGATCGTCTTCGACTATAATCCTCTTACCGGTCAGCGGGTGGTTGAATTCGAGGCGGCTTGCATGAAGAAATTGTCTCTCAAGGCCTAAGTTTTGATCTTTCGATCCAGAGCCGTACTTTTTGTCTCCAACGACCGGATGACCGATAAACCTCATGTGAACCCTAATCTGATGGGTCCTTCCCGTGTCCAGATCAACCTTGAGCAGCGTATGTTTAGAAAATCTTTCAATCACCAGAAAATTGCTTGCGGCATCTTTAAGGTTGCCCCCCGTAACCGACATCTTCTTTCTATCCCTTAAGCTCCTTCCGATCGGTGCTTCTATCCTGCCCCGGTCCACTTCGAGAGATCCTAAAACCAAGGTTAAATAAGACCTCTTTACCTGCCTATCCTTAATCGCTTCGGCGAGAAGAAGGTGTGCGGCATCATTCTTAGCGATGATGATAAGCCCCGAGGTGTCCTTATCTAGCCTGTGAACGACCCCGGGCCGCAAAGGAGCGCCAATCTTTGAGAGACTCTTCTTTTGACTTTGCAATCCGCCGACCAGGGTCTCTTCTTTGTAGTCGTTGGTCGGATGAACCGTAAGGCCTGCTGGTTTAGAGATAACCATCAATTGATCGTCCTCATACTTAATATTAAGCTCAATTAGAGATTCACACAGCGGGGCCGCGCCATCGGAAAAATATGTGACGATTATCTCATCGCCCGCTTTTACAGAATAATTCTTGGAGACTAAGGCCCCGTTCACAAGGACGGAGCCGTTTGCGATGAGCTTCTGGGCGAGCGAGCGAGATCTGATTCCTTGGGCTTTTGAGAGGAAGGCATCTATCCTTTGGCCTTGGTCTTCTTCTTTAACGCGCAGAGCAATCTTTTCCATCCCTTAACTACTCCGATTTCCCCTCTTCATTTAAAGCGGCATATTTGAGGCGGTATAAGGAGAAGAGAAAGAGGCCAAGACTTATTATCTGTGCGCCAGTTAAAGTGAGAAAGACCGGCTTTGAGACGCGAAAGAATTCGACCGTAAAGCGGCCCAAGGCGTAGAGCAAAAGAAAGAGAAAGAAGCGATCGCCATCTTTTTTGCCCGATGAAAAGAAGAAATGGAGGTAGAAAAAAATGGCTAAGTTGTAGAGAAAATCATAGATCTGGGTTGGGTGACGAGAGTTGAAAATGGCCCCGAAGATGCCGCTTGCTCTTGGGCCTAGAAGCTCCCCGTAGCAGCAACCTGCAAAAAAGCATCCGATTCGGCCGATAGCCGCCCCGAAAGCAAGAGCGGGAGAAGCCGCGTCAGAAATGACCAAGACAGAAAGGTGCCTTCGTTTAAGCAGTGCGGCTACGAAAAGAAATCCTCCAAGCAGGCCTCCATAGAATATCAAGCCATCCTGAATCGAAAAGAGCCGTAAGGGATAGGCTAGGTAATAGCCGGGGTGGGTGATTATGTAAAGTATCCGCCCTCCTAGGATTCCTCCTATCGCGCCGTATATGATCAAATCATAGGCGAGATCAGCTTCAAATCCCTTTTTTACGAGTTCTCTTCTGATAAGGATACAGGCGGCCAAGAAAGCTAAAGATAGAAAGAAGCCGTAAGAATAAACCGTAACTCTGCCAAGCTGAATCAGTATCGGTCTTAACGTTATCGCCTACCCTTTCGCTTTTAGGAAGACCTTCTCAAAAAAAGCTGGCTGAAGACGAGGATGATCATCCCAACGGTTATGGCTGCATCGGCCAGGTTGAAGACCGGCCAGATCAAAAAGTCCAAAAAATCGGTGACGGTTCCAATCGTTATGCGGTCAAAGAGATTGCTTAGTGCCCCGCCAATCAGAAGACTCAAAGCTATTCGATCGATTCGTCCAAGATTATCCTGGGTCTGGTTGAAGAAAACAAGGATGAACAGAGTTAAAATCGAAACAGAAATCAGAAGTATTCTTCCGTTTGCCAAGATACCAAAGGCCGCTCCGCTGTTTTCCACATGGGTTAAATGAAATAGGCCAGAGATTAAAGGGAGGCTCTCACCCTCAGCTAAATTAAGTCGCGTCAATATCTTGGTGGCTTGATCGATAAGAAGAAGAGCAGCGGCAAGAAGGTACACTTTATCAATTTCTGTTACTCCGCGATCGGCATCAATTACCAGTTTTTTTCTTCTTTCTTTTTGCATTCCAAGCAGAGATCGACATAGGGAAGCGCCTTCAGGCGAGCCGGATCGATCTCGTCCCCGCAGACGACGCATTTTCCATAAGTTCCCTTCTCGAGGCGGACCAAAGACTCTTCGACTCTGGATAGAAGGTCTCGGATATTCCTCTCGAGCGAGAGGTCCTTTTCCCGCTCAAAGGTTGCGGTGCCGCAATCTGCAAAATTATCTTCGTAAGAGTTCTCTCCGGTCATCTCGGATTGGGATTGCTTCATATTCTCTTCCTCTAGAACCTTAAGTTCACCCCAAAGACGAACCTTCTCTTCGTTTAGTCTCTTCTTGAGGAGTTCAAGCCTCTTCTCATCCATTTTTGTGTCCTCCTGGGAACCTTAGTTTAAGCGATTGCTTCCAAACATCTAGAGCAAATACTCGGATGGTCGGCATCCTCCCCAACCGAGTTCTTAAAGTTCCAGCATCTTTCACACTTATCACCTTGGGCTCTTGCGACTTCTATCCAAACGCCTTGGGTCTCTTCGCAAGCTTTTGCTCCCTCTCCAATATCGTCAGAGCCGACTATTATCTTTACAGAGGAAACGATGAAGATGGTCGTAAGAAGATCTTTGGATGGCTCAATCTTTGCGGCTGTCTTGGGATCGGCGAATATCTTCACCTCGGCTTCGAGGGAGTTGCCGATCAATTTATCTACCCTTGCCTCCTCGAGAGTTTTCAGAACATCGTTTCTGAGTCCAAATAAGAACTTAAACCTTTCTTCGAGATCAAGATCGACAAGCTTAGGCCGGTATTTTGGCCAATCTGCAAGCTGGGCGCTTGGAACCGATTTAAACGTGGAAGGAAGCGAACTCCAAGCGTCCTCGGCGGTAAATGAAAGGATGGGCGTAAGAAGAGAAAGAAGCGTCATCAAGATGTGGTGAAGAACCGTTTGGGAAGAGCGTCTCTCTTTCGAATCAGCCTTAAGAGTATATAGCCCATCCTTTAAGACATCGAGATAGAAGGAGCTGAGTTCGATGACGCAGAAGTTGTAGATCGAATGGAAGACCATGTGGAACTTGAACTCTTCATAGGCCTCACTGACCGTTTTTATGAGAGATTGAAGGCGGCTAAGAGCCCATAGATCTATCTCGCTCATCTCTTTTGGGGAGAGAGAATTTTTTTCGGGCTCGAAGTCATAAAGGTTGCCCATCAGAAAGCGCAAGGTATTTCTGATCCTACGGTAAGCCTCAGAGATGCGATCAAGTATCTCGGAAGAGATTGCGATATCAGAGGCATAATCGGCCGAACTCACCCAGAGGCGAAGTATGTCCGCCCCCGACGTTTTTATGACTTCAAGCGGATCGACTACATTGCCAAGAGATTTTGACATCTTTCTCCCCTGTCCATCGACTAAAAAACCATGGGTGAGAACGGTCTTGAAGGGAGCCTTCTCAAATATTCCGACCGAAGTCAAGAGCGATGATTGAAACCAGCCCCTATGTTGGTCGCTTCCCTCCAGATAGAGGTCGGCTGGCCAACTCAAGTCGCCTCGCTCCTTTAAGACGGCGACATGGCTTACGCCCGATTCGAACCAGACGTCCAAAATATCCTCTTCTTTTTCGAATTCATCTCCACCGCAATCAGGGCAAATGAATCCGGCTGGCAGAATCTCTTGGGCGGGAAGAAGAAACCAGGAGTCTGCTCCCTTTTGGCTAAAGAGCTCCGCCACAGCTTTGATCGATTCCTTGGTTATCACTTCTTTTTTACAAGACTTGCAAAAGAAGGCCGGGATCGGTACTCCCCAAGAACGCTGACGTGAAATGCACCAGTCTGGTCTCTCCTGAATCATCGATAGAATGCGCTTCTTGCTCCATGCGGGAACCCAATCTACCTGGTCAATCTCAAGAAGAGCTTTCTCTCTTAAGCCCGCGGCCTCCATTGAGACGAACCATTGTTCGGTCGCCCTGAAGATGACCGGCTTCTTACAGCGCCAACAGTGCGGATAAGAGTGATCAATCGATTTAGAGGCAAAAAGCAGGCCGCTTGCCTCCAGATCGGCTATGATCTCCTTGTTAGCCTCTTTGATATGCTTTCCTTTGTATTTTCCGGCCTGGTCGGTGAAGAAGCCGTCTTCATCAACGGGCATGATGGTCTCAAGTCCGTAGCTCTGTCCGATATGATAATCATCCTGACCGTGACCGGGAGCAATATGGACGACCCCGGTTCCCGTATCTAAGCTTACGAAGTCTGCCAAAACGACTTTTGAGATTCTTTCCATAAAGGGATGTTTGACGCGGGCGGTTTGAAGGTCGCTTCCGCTAAAAGTCGAAATGACTTCAATCTCTGACTCTTCGAGTAGCGACTTCAAAAGGTCCTTGGCCAAAATCAGAATTTCACTATTGAGCTTGACCGCGACATAGGCGGCTTTTGGGTGAACGGCGACGGCGACGTTGGCCGGAAGTGTCCAAGGGGTGGTCGTCCAGATTAAGATTGAAGCGGGAAGAGATGGTTTATCCAAAACTTCAAGCCCGCCCTCAAGTGGAAACTTCACAAAGATTGAAGGGGATGATTCATCGAAGTATTCGATCTCTGCCTCGGCCAGGGCGGTTTTGCAATGGTAGCACCAATGAATTGGCTTTCTGCCTTTGTATATGTGACCCCGTTCAAAAAGCTCGCCAAAGACTTCAATATTGACCGCTTCATAACGATTCTTCAATGTCAGGTAAGGTTCTTCAAAATCTCCTCTGACGCCAAGTCTTTCGAATTGATCGGACTGTTTCTTGACGAAATCCAAGGCATAATCTCTGCAAAGCTTCCTTAGTTCGGCCTTGCTCAAGGAGGCTTTCTTGTCGCCTAAGGACTTTTCAACGTTATGCTCGATCGGTTGGCCATGACAGTCCCAACCGGGAACATAGGGACTGTTAAAACCCTTCATGCTCCTATGTTTGACGATTATATCCTTGAGCACTTTATTTAAAGTGTGGCCTAAGTGGATGTTTCCATTGGCATAAGGAGGCCCGTCATGAAGGATGTATTCATCAGCCGAAGCGTTCTTTTCGCAAGCCAAGCGATAGAGGCCCAACTCTTTCCAAAATTTGATAATTTCGGGCTCTCTTGCCGCCAAGTTGGCTTTCATGGAAAAATCGGTCTTGGGAAGGTTTAAAGTCTTTTTGTAATCCATCTACGCTCCGCTCAGAAAAGATTCTTGGTGAAAAATATGGCCTTTAACTTTGGTTTTACAAAAATTATCACAGCTCAATTGGAAAGTCAAACCGAGAAAAGACCGATCCTTGAAGGCGGGGCGTTAGATATCTTTGAGTCGAAGGGATAGTTCAGCCGGTTTTTTTGCCCTCTATTTTTATCAGCTTTTCTCTATGGGTTTTACCGGTAACTATCTCTATCTTAGACTTTGGATGAGAGGGGGTCCTTGAAAGGAGTTCTATCAGCTCCAGATTGGCCTTTGATTCGACCGGGGGAGAGGTAGGGTTGGAATCGATCTCTTTGCCGAAGAGGGCTATACTATTACCGTGATAAATGAAAAGTCTTTAGCCTCCCTTGTGGCCGGCTCAGAACTTCCTTCTGTCGGCATGGGCCTTAACTATCTTTTAGAAAATCGACCCGGGGTCCATCGGCAAGGAAATTCGGCAAAATGTCGTTTGTGCTCTGGGGGGCTGATGGGCCGTTTGACTTCTCGGGCGTGGGGTTTTGATCCGGTCTGGCTTCGTCCTTTTGGCTCACTGATACGCCAGTAGCGCCAAAAGCCTCCATCTTTGATTCTTCGACTTTTACCGCTTCCTCCATCTTGAAGAGGAACATCTCAACCATCGACTTGAGCTTATCCTTAAAGTCATCTTTAGTTTGAAGCATTTCGGAAAGGACTTTAAGTAGCCTATCTTTGTCGCCCTCAGCTTGAGAGAGAAGAATCTTGGCTCTCATCTCAGCATCTTTGGCGGTAAGCTCGGCATCCCTTTTAGCTTTGTTTATGACCTCTTCGGCCGTTTTTTGGGCGCTTAAAAGTGTCTCTTGAATGGTGTTCTCCATGCGCTCATAGGAGCGTATCTTCTCTTGAAGCTCCAAGAGGCGGCTCTTGAGCTCCTCGTGATCTGAAGCCGTCTTATCCAGAGCCTCAGCAACCTCATCTAGGAAGACATCGACCTCTTCCTCGTTGTAGCCTCGCATAGAGCGTCTGAACTCTTTTTGGTGAATATATTTGGAATCCAAAAGTCGCTTTTCCCTTCTATTACCTTAAAAGCTAAGCCTTATCAGAATTGAAAAGACCAAACGCTGTAAAAATTGTAGCAAAAAAAGCGCGATAATAGGAGTGATATCAAAACCCATCGATCCGATCATTATCGGCGGAATGAGCTTTCGAAAGTAGGCGAGGACCGGTTCGGTCAGATCATAGACGAATTTATATATGTCTTTTAGGAGCTTGCCGCTTGGCCGAGGTAGCCAAGAAAAGATAATCCTAAGCACTATAAGCCAGTAATAGGCAGCAAAAGTTATCTCTAAAAAATTTAGAAGCGGACTGCGATATCTAATCACTCTCCTGAAGCCTCCCAAGTTCTTCGCCTCTCAAAAAAGCGGCCTTTGCCGCTTCTTTGATTGATCCGTAAAGGTCATTCTTTTCGAATGAGCTCAAAGCCGCCTCCGTAGTTCCTTTAGGGGAGGCAACCATTTCGATCAAATCGGTCAATTCTTTGCCCGAAAACTTTGCCATCCTGGCCGAGCCGTACATCGTCTCTATAACGAGCTTCTTGGCAAGAGAGATCTCTAGGCCCATATCTTGAGCGGCCTTTATCAGAAGCTCGGCAAAGAGATAAAAATATGCCGGACCAGAACCGCTTATAGCCGTTATGTGATTCATCAAGCCTTCATCGACAACCACCGTCTCTCCGATCCCACCGATTATCTTTAAGACTAAACCTTGAGAGACCTCGTCTATTCCATCGCCAAAACTTATCGCCGATATCCCGCTAGAAAGGAGAGCGGGGTTATTCGGCATAACTCTTACCACCCGCTTACTCTCACCGAGAGCCTTGTTCATGGTTTTTATCGAAAGTCCGGCAACAATGGAGAGCAGAATCTTGTCTGAGGTCAACCCGCTTGAAATATCGCTCATGACGGCTTTTGCGTCTTGCGGCTTGACCGCCAAAATCAGAATATCGCAGGCCTTGACCGCCTCGTTTGGGTCTTTCGCCGGGTTTATTCCATAAATTTTCTCAAGCTCTAATAGCCGCTCAAATTTTATATCATAAGCGTAGATGCTTGAAGCGGGTAAAACCTCTGATTCCACGATCCCCTTGACCATTGCTTCACACATCTTGCCCGCGCCAAGAAAGGCTATGACCATTGAACCCCTTTAAGTGAGATTGTTAGATTGATTATAAAGGCCCTTCTCCCGAAGCCTGCGGTGTTCTTCTGCCGATACTTGGACATTTGCCGGGGTGATCAAGAAGACGCGATCTGCTACCTTCTGAATACCGCCATCTAGCCCGTAGGTTAAACCGCTGGCAAAATCGATGAGCCTCTTTGATGTCTCTTGATCTAAGAGCTGTAGATTGATTATAACCGGGATGGTCGCCTTGAACTTGTCTGCGATATTCTGAACGTCGTTGAACGTCTTGGGTTCTACTATGTGAACCCTGGGTTGAGCGGGTCCAATAGTTCTTAAGGAAGGAGTTTCTGGCACCTTTACCGGTTCGCTTGGTTGATGCTCGGGCGCTCTCCTCCCTACTCTCCTGATTGTAGAGCGCATGGCATACGGGTCTTCATATGCGTATTCATCTTCCAAAGCCATCTCGTCAAAGTCATCATATTCATCGTAATCATCGACCAGCCCAAAATAAGCCATCGTCCTTCTGAAGAATCCACTCAACGC
>JBBIRY010000003.1:0-47775 GCA_037441605.1 Actinomycetota bacterium
CCGCCCGAGGGGTCGGAAGTGGTGCTTGTCGAGACCGCGGCTGAGATGGAGACTCAAGTCAAGGCGAACTTTCTTAAATCTGATGCCTTAATCATGGCCGCGGCAGTCTCCGATTACAGGCCTAAAACTTTTAGCGAGGAAAAGATAAAGAAGGATAAAGAAGAGATCGATCTTACCCTCGTCAAAACAACCGATATCTTAAGTTCTATCAAGAATGAAAAAGGCAAACGGGTCATCATTGCCTTTTCTGCCGAGACCGAGAAGCTCATCAAAAACTCTCTTAAAAAACTCAAGGCCAAGGGGGCCGACCTCATCGTCTGCAACGATGTCTCAAGAACAGATATCGGATTTGAGTCTGACCTAAATGAGGTGACCTTGATCGATGACCTTGGCGATTCAACGCTTCTCCCTTTGAGTCATAAAAGGGTCATCGCAAGGGGGATAGTCGACCGTCTGGTCGAAATGATCTCTTAAATGTTCCTTCTGGCCATAAGCTCTTTTCGTCCAACTCAAGTCGAGAGCGAGAGATGATAATCGCAATAGTCGGACCGACCGCCGTCGGAAAGAGCGAACTCTCCATGATTCTTGCCTCCAAGCTTGATGGGGAGATAGTATCGATTGATTCGATGCAGATCTATCGCGGCTTGGACATCGGCACCGCAAAGCCCGGCCCTCAAGAGCGAGGAGAAACCCCTCACCACATGATAGATATCATTGATCCGTCTGAATCCTATAGCGTTGCCAAGTTTCAGGTAGCTGCCAGAGAAAGCATTGGAGACATAATCGAGAGAGGAAAAACCCCAATCCTGGCGGGAGGGTCCGGTCTTCACTTAAGAGCGGTCGTCGATGATTTAAGATTTCCACCGGGCGAGCTAAGCTCTTGTGAGAGAGAAAAGCTTTCTTCAACCGAAGAGACAACCCTCCTTTTCAACCGTTTGCATGAGCTTGATCCCGATGCCGCAAGCAAAATCCACCCCAATAACCGGACGCGGATAATCAGGGCCTTGGAAGCGGCTCTTATTTCGGGAAAGTTTAGCCAAGAGGAGACCGATTGGGCTGCATACAGCTCAATCTACGAAGATATATTCTTTTTTGGTCTCACAATGGAAAGAGAAGAGCTCTATGAAAAGATTGAAGTCAGAGTCGATGAGATGTTTCAAAAAGGTCTTATCGATGAGGTGAGGCTGCTTTTGGAAAGCGGCAGGCTATCGTCGAAGACGGCCTTGCAAGCCATAGCCTATAAGGAGATGGCGGCCCATATACGAGGCGAACTCGATCTCGATCAAGCGAAAGAGTTGATCAAGAAGCGGACGAGAAATTTTGCAAAACGTCAATATACTTGGTTTAAACGCGATCCAAGGATAAAATGGTTGCATAGGAAAGATGCAGACCTATCCAAAATCGCAGAAACCATAATTGAAGACTTAAGGAACAAGGAGGCCTCCTTTGAATAAGGCGATCCAATTTACAAAATCGGAAGGCGCAGGCAATGATTTCATCATCATTGACAACATTGAGGGCGATTTAAATCTCACCCCCGAGGTTGTCGAATATCTTTGCGATCGTCATTTTGGCATCGGGGCCGACGGATTGATTTTGGCTGAAAATTCTACCGGCGCAGACTCTCAATTCTTCATGAGATACTTCAATTCCGATGGCTCCGCCGCCGAGATGTGCGGTAACGGCGTGCGCTGTTATGCCAAATATATCTACGACAATTGTCTGATTGGCGAGGAGAGATTCACCATCTCTACCTTAGCGGGTCCCAAGGTGGTAACATTGATCTTCGATGATTTTGAAGTTACGAAAGTTAAGGTAGACATGGGGCAATACAGTTTCAGCTCTCCCGATCTGCCCGTAGCATCCGATGGGGGCGAATTTATCGATCAAGAGATCGATACGGGCGGAGAGAGACTTCGGCTTACGGCGGTCTCAATGGGCAACCCGCATGGGGTCATCTTCGTTCCAAACATTCAAGATGCTCCCGTTCTTTCGGTCGGTCCGCGTCTTGAGGTCGATCCGATTTTTCCAAACAAGACCAACGTCGAGTTTGCCGAGGTCGTAAGCGATTCACTCATCAAGCTCAGGGTGTTCGAGCGCGGGGTGGGGGAGACGCTTGCTTGCGGCACCGGGGCCTGCGCGACCGTGGTTGCGGCTAATAGGCTCGGTCTTGTGGGAAAAAAGGTTACCGTAAAACTTCTAGGCGGCGACCTTGAAATTGAAATCGCAAATGATAATATCTTTATGACCGGCCCGGCTAATCAGATTTTTACCGGACAAATCAATCTTAAATTGGAGGATCAATCTTGAGACAGGCAGAAAGGATAGCCAACCTACCACCCTACCTCTTCGCCGAGATAGACAAGAAGATAGCCTTAAAGAAAGCTGCCGGAGTTGATGTCATAAGCCTTGGGATAGGAGATCCGGTAGAGCCGACCCCTGGCCACATAATCGACGCCCTATGCAAGGAAGCCAAAAACCCCGAAAATCACCGGTATCCTTCTTACTTCGGCATGCCCGCTTTCAGGAGAGCGGCAGCCGATTTCTGCAAAGAACGATTCGGACTGAGCTTTGATCCGGATAAGGAGATTTTGCCCCTGATCGGCTCAAAAGAGGGGATAGCCCATATCTTTTTGGCCTTCCTCGATCCGAAGGATATAGCTTTGGTCCCGGATCCAGGTTATCCCGTCTATAATGTCGGAACCTTACTTGCCGGCGGAACTCCACACTTCATGCCGCTCAAGAAGGAGAATGATTTTCTGCCTGACTTCTCCAAGATAGATTCCAAGACCGCCAAGCAGGCAAAGCTGATGTTTTTGAATTACCCAAACAACCCGACATCAGCGGTAGCCGACATTTCCTTCTTTCAAGAGGCGCTCGACTTTGCAAGAAGCCATGACATCTTGATCTGTCATGACAATGCCTACTCCGAGATAGCTTTCGACGGTTACGTGCCGCCGAGTTTCTTGGAGCTACCGGGGGCAAAGGAGCAGACAATAGAGTTTCACTCCCTCTCTAAAACCTACAACATGACCGGCTGGCGCATCGGTTTTGCGGCCGGTAACGAATATGCCGTGAGGGCCTTGGGAAGGGTTAAGACCAACGTCGATTCGGGAATCTTCAACGCGATCCAATATGCCGGAATGGCGGCCTTAGGCGGAAGTCAGGCTCCGGTCAAGGAGATGTGCGATATATATCAGAGGAGAAGGGACCTGGTTGCTAAAGCCCTTACCGAAATGGGGCTCTCCTTCTCTCTGCCCAAAGCCAGCATATATTTCTGGGTCGAGGTGCCAAAGGGTTATACCTCGGCCGGATTTGCAACCCACATCCTCGATCAGGCTGGAGTCGTCATCTCTCCTGGAAGCGCCTACGGCAGCCACGGAGAGGGATATATCAGAATTACTTTGAGTGTCAAAGACGATCGACTCATAGAGGCCTTGGAAAGGGTCAAAAAGGCGCTCTAAAGGATTCGTGGCCGGTTGATCGAACAAGAGAGCAAAAAAGAGCGGGCCATCCTGGTCTTTCTCTTAGAAGACCGAAAACCCAAAGAGGCCGAAGACGGTCTGATTGAACTATCAGAGCTCGCAAAGACCGCCGGGGCCGAAATAGTATCCCATGTAACTCAGAGAGCCTTGCCCGATACCAAGACCTTCATCGGATCGGGGAAGGCTCAAGAGGTCGCCCTGATTGCCGAAGAACTTGACGCCGACATAATCATCTTCAATGAAGACCTCACCCCATCTCAACAGGCCAATCTCGAAAAGATCATAAAGCGAAGAATTGTGGATCGAACCACTTTGATTTTAGATATCTTCGCTCAGAGGGCCAAAACCAAAGAGGGAAAGATCCAGGTAGAGATGGCTCAACTTACCCACGCGCTCTCGAGGCTCAAGGGTAAGGGCGTTATGCTCTCCAGACTTGGCGGCGGCATCGGAACCAGAGGCCCCGGAGAAACCAAGCTTGAGGTTGAGCGAAGAGGGATAGGAAAAAGGATAGCTCGCCTAAAGGATGAGCTGGAAAGGATTGAGCGAGTTAGAAAAACCCAGAAGAAGCAGCGCGTAAAGAGGGGCCTTTATCGCATAGCTTTGGTTGGATATACGAACGCCGGTAAATCGACGCTCTTAAACGTCCTGACCGATTCGAACGTTTTAGTCGAAGATAAGCTCTTTGCTACTTTGGATCCGACCTCGCGCCGCCTTCGCCTATTGAGCGGTGAGGTGGCAACCATATCCGATACCGTTGGCTTCATTAGGGGCCTTCCGCATCATTTGGTTGCGGCCTTCAAGTCGACTCTTGAGGAAGTGGTCGAAGCCGACCTTTTGCTCCATGTGATCGATGGGAGCAACCCCGCCTTCGAGCAGCAAATAATCGCTGTCGAGAAGATCTTAAAGGATTTAAAAGCTTTTGGTTTAAGAATAATCCCGGTATTCAACAAGATCGACCTCTTGGAGAATGAAGCCTTGCTTAAGCTAAGATCAGCCTATGCAGACGCCGCCTTTCTCTCAGCCAAGAGCGGGGTGGGCTTAAGCGAGCTTTTAGAAATGGTCATTGGCGAAATTGAAGAGGGTCTTAGAGAGAGAGTGTCAGATCCGTCTTAAAAGGGATGTCACTTTGCCGATTATCTTGGCGTCCTTTGTCAGAATCGGCTCCATTAAGGAGTTTTCAGGCCTAAGTTCTATGTGATTAGATCTCTTGAAGAATCTTTTTATTGTCGCTTCACCATCTATTATTGCAACTACTATGTCGCCGTCGCTTGCCGAATCCTGCTTTCTAGCAACAAGATAATCGCCATTCAAGATGGCAGCATCGATCATGCTGTCTCCCTTGACCTCAATTACGAAAGAATCATCCATAGCGAAGTCCCTGGGTAAGACTAAAACCTCTTCAACGTTCTCTTCGGCGAAGATGGGGGTGCCCGCCGCAGCCCTTCCAACCACAGGCACGACCCTTGCTCGGGTGGAGTTCGAAAGCTCTTGGGAAACCCGCTCTTTCAGCACCTCGATGGTTCTGGGTTTAGCCGGATCCCTCTTTATATAACCGAGCTTCTCCAGCGCGATTAGATGGCTGTGGACAGTCGATGTCGAAGAGAGGCCGATCGCCTCACAGATCTCCCTGACAGAGGGGGGAAACCCCTTGGCCGCGATCTCGCTCAATATATAGTTATAGATCTCCTTCTGTCTTTTGCTGGCCTCCATGAACTGCCTCCTTTTTTAGGATTATAACAATCAAAGGTGCGCTTTAGCAAACATAGGTTCGATTGATAAAAAATTTAAAGAAATTGCCAAATTGGTCTTGCTAATTCTTTTTTTTAGTGATAAACACAATATATAGGGTTTAAGGTTTTACATATCAACAAGATATTGTGTATAATCTGTGGAAACCGAGTAGAAAAGCTGTGAAATGTATATTCTGTGATTTTCCGGAAACCAAAGTAGTTGATTCGAGGGTTGCTGAGGGCAAGGACTCGATCAAAAGGCGTCGCGAGTGCATCGAGTGCGGCCAGAGGTTTACCACTTATGAACGGGTTGAAGAAGTACCCTTAACCGTTATCAAAAAAGACGGGGTGAGAGAGCCGTTCGACCGTGGCAAATTGATAGCCGGCCTTTTAAGAGCGACTGTAAAAAGAAGGGTTTCGACCCAGGCCTTAGAAAAAATGATTTCAGATATAGAGATTCAACTCAGAAACGAGTTCAAATACGAGATTAATTCCAAAGATCTTGGCGAGATGGTTTTACAAAAATTAAAGAAACTGGATAAGGTGGCTTACGTCCGATTCGCCTCCGTATACAGAGACTTTCAAGATATAGATGAGTTCTTTTCCGAGCTCGACAGCTTAAAATAACTTTAGATAGGGAGGTTTCAAATGCTGGCAAGGAAGATAAACGTCATCAAGACCGTAAACGGAAAAAACGACGACGCAACAGATATCGCTCTATTGGTGAGCACGTCATCCCAACAAGAGATAAATGTCTGGGATAAGGAAAAGATAGTCAATTCGCTCATAAAGGAGACGAATATAACGAGCGACCTCGCTCACGAGATTGCCGATGCCGTCGAGAACAAAGTCATTGAGAGCAATCTAAAAGACATCACTACAAGTATAATCCGCGAGCTTGTTGATACCGAGCTGCTTCAGCGGGGCCTCACCATAGCTCATAAACGCCACTCTCACTTGGGCCTGCCGATGTATGACGTCGAGCGGATAATCTTCAACGCCAACAAAGAAAATAGCAACACCACCCATAATCCCGAGTCGATCAACTTGACCATTGCCGAATCAATACTGAAGGAGTTTGCCATAAGACGAGTCTTCAGCGAAGATGTGGCCTTGGCTCATATGGTTGGTGATGTGCACCTTCATGATTTAGGCTTTATAGTGCGCCCTTATTGCGGTGGGCATTCACTGGAATATATCAAGAAGTACGGTCTGAGTCTGCCCAACATAACCAGCACCTCAAAACCGGCAAAACACGCCGAGGTCTTGATCGGCCACATGGTTAAGATGGCTTCTTCCCTCCAATCCCACTATGCAGGGGCTATCGGGTGGGAAGCGGTTAATATGTTTTTTGCCCCTTATCTTGTGGGCCGCTCATATGATGAGATAAGGCAGCTCGCCCAGATGCTTATCTATGAATTCAATCAGCTTGCTGGTGCAAGGGGATCGCAGGTGGTTTTCACTGACTTCAATCTCTACTGGAACATACCGGCCCACTTCAAAGATACTGAAGCGATTGGGCCGGGCGGTAAGCATACCGGCAAGAAATACTCAGAGTATGAGAAAGAGTCTCAGATGTTCCTGAAAGCAATGTTCGAAGTCTATCTGGAGGGCGACGCTATGGGCAAGACCTTCGTCTTCCCAAAACCGCTTCTCCACATAAGCAACGACTTCTTCAAGAGCGAAGGCCACGATGAGTTTTTGAATCAGGCTTGCGAAGTAGCCAGCCGTCAAGGGATTACCTACTTCGTCTTCGACCGAGGTGATGAGGTAACGGTCTCGCAATGCTGTCGTTTGAAGCTTAGGCTAAACGAGACCGATCTCGCTGAAACCAAGAGCCCCGAGAAGATGAGATTTTCGGCCTTGCAGAATATAACCATTAACCTGCCAAGAATTGCCTACAAAGCAGGGCAGAACGACCAGCTTCTTTTCATGGAGATAAACAAGGCTCTTGAACTCGTGGCCAAGGCCCACCTTCAAAAGAAAGCCTTCATCAAAGAGCTATTAGATCTCGGTCAAGAGGGACCGCTCGCTATGCTTTGCGCAAAGAAGGACGGGGAGCCCTACCTAAGATTGGAGAGATTAACCTACCTTGCGGGAATCCTTGGGTTAAATGAAATGGTTGAGACTCATCTAGGCAAACAGCTTCACGAATCCGATGAGGCTTTGCGCTTCGGACTTAAGGTAATCTCCCATATGAGTTTGAAATGCAAACAACTCTCTGAACAATACGGTGTCAATATCGTTTTGGAGGAGTCTCCGGCTGAATCAAGCGGCTATCGCTTGGCCAAGTTGGATATGAAGTATTATCCGCGTCAAACAAGAAAAGTCATCAAGGGTAGCTTTGAGAATGGAGAATACTATTATACCAACAGCATCCATCTGGCAGTTGATGCAGACATTGACTATATCGAGCGAGTCGAAAAACAAAGCCTGTTTCATCCTCTGATCGAGGCTGGAGCCATCGTTCATATCTGGCTTGGTGAGAACGAGCCCGACCCAAAATCAATCAAGGAATTTGTGGTTAAAACCTTCCGCAATACCAATGCGGCTCAAATTGCTTTCAGTCCTGAATTTACGGTCTGCAACAATTGCAAGAGAACGTCAAGGGGCCTTACCGCCCATTGCCAGCTCTGTGAGTCAGATGATGTCTATGGCATCACAAGGATAGTCGGTTACTTCTCTAAGATTTCCACCTGGAATAAGGGTAAGATATCTGAGCTTAAAGAGAGGATTCGCACAAAATTGTATAAGGAGGATGAGAAGATTGGCTAAGATAAAGGTTTTTATCAAATCAACTTGCCCAAAGTGTCCAGAGGCAAAAGAACTCGCATCGAAATTGGACGGCCCAGAGATTTTTGACGTCGGCAGCGTCGAGGGCTTGGCTGAGGCAGCTTTCTATCGGGTTCTTACCACACCGTCTTTTGTGGTGACCGATGAGACCGGCAAAGAGATCAGAGCCTGGTTTGGAGAAGTCCCCAACTTTGCTGAACTTGAACACGTATGCTAGAGGCGGTCAAGAGCGATGACGGAAAGGCGATAGATATCAGGGGGATACTCCCTGTGTCTATGCTGGATTGGCCGGGTAAGATTGCTTGTGTAATCTTTTTGGGTGGGTGCAATCTAAGCTGTCCATTCTGTCAGAACCATATTCTGCTTAAAGAAAAGGCGGATAATAACGGTATAGATTTTTTAGATATCGAGAGGTATCTGCTGTCCAAGAAAAATTGGTTGGATGGCGTGGTGATTACCGGGGGAGAGCCCTCAATAAACCCTGGACTTGGAAAGCTTATTTCTAGGCTCAAAGCGATTGGGTATAGGGTTAAACTAGATACCAACGGAACCCGGCCCCAAGTTCTTTCACAGCTAATAAAAGAGGGTTTAATAGACTACTTCGCCTTGGATATTAAGACCTCTTTTGACAAGTATGACCTCCTCGGTTCCTCCAAGGCGGAAGGAGAAAGCGCACTTGAAACTATCGATCTTATCATCGCCTCTGGGCTTGACCACGAGTTCCGAACGACGGTCGTGCCCGGGGTAGTCTCCAAGGAAGATATTATCGCCATCGCATCGATGCTTGGCAAAAAGGGTGCAAAACGCTACTTCCTTCAACAATACAACCCCAATGATATATTGAGCGGAGAATTCAAAACCCAAAAGCCGTTCAAGGCGGACTTTTTAAAGGAACTGACCAAGGAAGCAAACAAATTAGTACCCACAGAACTTAGAGGTTGTTCTTAAACTAACATGGAGGTTTCATGAAGATACAATTAAAGCTTCTTGAAAGTGATCTTCCCGTGCCCAAGCCGGCACATATCGGCGATGCCGGTTGCGACCTGTATAGTCGAATAGATTTTGATTTAGGGCCAGGAGAGAGGGGTCTGATTCCAACCGGGATAATTCTTGCCATTCCCGACGGCTATGCCGGCTTTATCCAGCCAAGGTCCGGCCTTGCCATAAAGCACGGGATAACGTTGGTGAATACGCCCGGCCTCATAGACTCTAAGTATCGAGGCGAAATCTGCGCTATATTATTAAATACGGATAAAGAAGAGACTTTTAGAATTAAAAAGGGTGACAGAATCTGCCAGCTTGTCATCCAAAAGGTTGAATCGGTCGATTACCTGGCAGTAGAAGAACTCGACGAAACGGTGCGAGGCGAAGGCGGCTTTGGAAGTACGGGGAAGTAGACATCGGGGCGGGACTTCCGTCCTAACCAAGCTCAAGATGGCACTTTTTATGATCGCAGCGATTCTGGTCGCCGGAACGATGGGTTTTATCGTGATAGAAGGCTGGTCGATTCTTGATTCGCTCTATATGACGCTGATTACAATTACCACAGTCGGCTTCGGTGAGGTAAGACCCTTATCTTTAAATGGAAAAATATTTACAATATTTCTTATAATAGCTGGTGTCGGCACGGTCCTTTATGCTTTCAGCTTAATGGTCGAGTTTTTGATCGAAGGACATCTTGGCGGATTAATGGGGGAGAGGCGGATGAAAAAACGCATAGACGCGCTAAGTTCTCATTATATATTGTGCGGTCTTGGCAGGGTTGGTCAGCAGGTGGCAAGGGAGTTTCTCAACATGAAGATACCTTTTGTCGTCATAGACCGAAGCTTGGAATCATTGGATCTATTTCGCGGTCAAGATCTGATCTTTCTTGAGGGAGATGCAACCGATGACCGTGTATTAGAAGAGGCCGGAATAAATAGGGCGACCGGCTTGATAGCGGCTTTAAGCGATGATGCTGATAACGTATACGTCGTTTTGACCTCAAAATCCTTCAACCCCGAGTTGTTGATAGTGGCCAGGGCGAGTTCTGAGGGCTCCGAGATCAAACTCAAGAAGGCCGGTGCAACCAAAGTTATCTCACCGGCCGTAATCGGCGGAAGAAGGATGGCCTCTTATATCACTAAGCCTGTGGCCTGCGATTATCTTGACGTCTTAACCCAGGGGCAGAATATTGAGTTCCATTTGGCCGAATTCAAGATCGACAATAAATCTGAGATAGTCAACAAGGCGATAAATGAATCTAAGATCAGGGATAGGACTATGGGCGCGATGGTTCTCGCCATAAACCAGGGCGGTGAATTTAATACTAATCCCGATCCATCGACAAAACTTCGGGCCGGTGACATAGTGATCACGATAGGGACGAGTCAACAATTGGAGCTTTTCAAGAAGTTAATCTAAATATGAGTCTAAACTTAACGCCCGATAATATATCTTATGTAAACTAATAATTAATCTTTTAATTCGAACTCAAGCGCATTATTTTCCTGGATACCAAATTTGGAAGCGGGCCCGGTCAAAGAGATGACCATCCCAATCTTAAAGGGCTCTTTGGTCATATCCAAAGGGTTCGGCTTTCTTGGCGCAAGATATGCTTTCAAGCGGCAGGCTTTGGACGATTAAATATAACTTAAGCCTTTTAGCCACCTCTCATCATAATTTGCTTCCTTCCTAGCTCAAATGCTTTCATATTAATCTCTATGAATCTTTCGGGGATGCTCTCTTCGATCGCATCCTCCCAAGCCGATTGTGTGATGGGAAGCCTTTCCTTCAATGTGCCAAGCGTTATCATGTTAGCAAATTTAAGGCCGCCAAGTTCAAAAGCTAACTCTTCAGCGTTAAGGGTTAAGAGCTTTTCTGTTTTGTCCTTTAGCTGAGAAATCAAATCGCTTGGATAATCCATCTTTCCGAGCAATACCGGCATTGGGCTTATGGTTTGCTCGCCCAAGATAAGTTCGCCGCCGGGTTTAAGGTATATCAACCAGCGCGCCGCTTCTAAGAGCTCAAAGGCCATGAGAATGTCGGCCTCACCCTGAGAGATTATCGGAGAGTAGACCTCTTTGCCAAAGCGAACCATCCCGTAAACGCTCCCACCCCTTTGGGCCATGCCGTGAATCTCGGAGACCTTCACATCAAACCCCGACTTTAAAAGAGCAAGTGAGACTATCTTGGTAGCCAGGGTTATTCCTTGACCCCCCACTCCGACCAGAAGTATTGCGCCCTTATCAATCATGAGTCCACCTCTAAGATGGCTGAAAATTTGCAGACTTTGGCACAGACCCCGCAGCCTATGCAAACATTTGCATCTATGCTCAAACCCTTTGCTTTGTCGAAAGAGATGGCCGGACAACCCACTTTAAGACAGCTCAAACATCTGGTGCAGCTCTTTTTATCTATCGAAAAAGGAGTCTCTTTTTCGCTCAAGATGAGGGCGCACGGACGGGTAGTGATAATAACTGATGGCTCGTCTTTCTCGGTCTCTTCTTTGATTGTGGTGAGCGTTTGCTTAAGATCGTATGGATCGATCGTTCTGATGGACCCAACCCCTATCGCTTCGGCCAGTTTCATGAAATCCAGGGCGCGGGTCTCTTCACCCATGAGGGTTCTGCCGGTGCCGGGGTGGTCTTGCCGTCCGGTCATGGCCGTTATCCGATTATCGAGAATGATTACGGTCGAAGCCCCCTTATTGTAAACGATATCTATTAGCGGAGTGATGCCCGAATGAACGAAGGTGGAATCGCCGATTACGGCGACTGCTTTGCCAAGATTTGCGCTAGTAGCCTTCTCGAAACCAAGCGCCATGCCAACTCCGGCTCCCATGGCAAGGCAGGTATCCATCGCTTCGAATGGGGCAAGTGCGCCCAGCGTATAGCACCCTATGTCCCCCATCACGGTTAGCTTGAGCTTATTTAGAGAATGAAAGACTCCGCGGTGGGGACAGCCCGGACACATTAAAGGAGGCCTTGGAGGCAAAGGGGTTTCAATCGCTGATGTGGAGTCTCCTTTGGGCAGAGAAAAGGAGTCCCTCAAAATATCGGGGCTTAACTCACCGACCCTTGGGACCAGCTCTTTGCCGAGCACTTTTATGCCGTGGGCTTTTATGGCGTCTTCGAGGAACGGTTCCAGCTCCTCCACCACATAAACGCTCTTTTTGCCCTTGACGAATGATTCTATGAGACCGAAAGGTAAGGGGTAGACCATGCCCAGTTTTAAAAAAGATGCGGCTTTGAAGACCTCTTTGGCATGCTGATAAGTTATGCCGCTAGTGATGATTCCTATCTCGCCACCCGCCTCTTCTACCTGATTTAAGTGGTAAGTGTTTACAAAATCCTCAAGGCGCCTCATCCTTTCAAGCAAGTTTAACCTTTTTTGGCGGGCGTTCTGGGGAAGCATCACATATTTGGCTATATCTTTTTCGTAAGTTCTGATTGGAATCTTTGTCCTATCGCTGAGTTCGACCTTGGTTTTAGAGTGAGAGATCCGGGTCGTCATACGCAACAGTACCGGGGTGTCGAAGTCCTCACTTAACTTGAGGGCTTCTTTGAGATACTCTTTGGCCTCTTGGCTGTCGCTCGGCTCAAGCATAGGAATTAAGGAAGATCTGGCATAGTATCTGCTGTCCTGCTCATTCTGTGAACTGTGCATAGAGGGATCATCGGCAACTAGAATTACCAAACCGGCATTGACCCCGGTATAGGCAGCCGTAAACAAGGGGTCTGCCGCCACGTTCAAGCCGACATGCTTCATCGTTACAAGAGTTCTTGCCCCGCCAAGTGAGGCTCCCATTCCGACCTCAAGGGCAACCTTCTCATTGGGTGACCACTGGGAGTTCACTTCCTTATAGTCAGAAAGGTTTTCTAATATTTCAGTGCTCGGTGTTCCGGGGTAGCCGGCCGCAAAACTGACTCCACCCTCATAGGCGCCCCTAGCTATTGCTTCATTGCCGGAATAAAGTTCCATTCTTCTCCATTTTGAGAAAAATCATTGTCCCAGTCTAATCTTTGAAATTCTATCAAAGCTCTGATCTTAAATCGATAGGTCTTAGTGGGACCACGCTCTTTACATTTGACTTTTTGAGTTAAGGTTGTATAATTCTTTTACAAAAATTGTGAGGTGCAAGATGCCGATATATGAGTATATGTGCGGGGATTGCAAAGAGATTACCGAGGCCATTCACGGGGCCGATGAGAACCCGACGATAAATTGTTCCACCTGCGGGAAGAGAGCCAAAAAGATATTCAGTCCTGCGGGGCTTGTCTTTAAAGGAAGCGGGTTCTATAAGACGGATTCAAGAAGCGCGTCTTGCTCCGGTGGTTCTTGTGGTACGGAATGCCCTAAGAAATAAAAAGCTTTTCTTCTGCTAAGCCGGAGACTTCCTTTAACTTGAGTCGTCTCAGGTAATTCCTCAGACTTTTTCGTTTCATTTTCGAATGTCTGAGGAGAGCGTTGTAAATCCCGGCCGCCTCCCTTTGAAGGATTGGCATCTTCATCCTTTTCCTCGTGCTCCCTCTTTGAATCCTTGGAAGATGAGTCAAGGGGGAGTTTATTTAAGATCTTCTCTTTCTTCTCTTTTTTTTCTCTAAATCTCTCCTTAAGTTCATCGCCGCTCAAGCGGCCAAAGCTCAAATCTTTTTCTACAGCTTCTTCCCTTTTGTTTAGCGAAGAGATTAAGCCATCTAGCTCGCTTAAGTTATCTTCCTCCACAACCACTTCAAGCTCATCGAGCCTTTTTTGGTAATGGTTTAGATTGAGTTCTGTCTTTGCTTCTTTTCCGATTGTCATCGTTTCAATGATCTTTTCGGAAGCAAGCTTTACGGGATAGAGAATATCCCCGGGCATCGAGACCGAGGCAGCATATGCGGTTGAACCTGCAAATACTGATAGAGCAACGATAATTGAAGCGACCTTAAGCCTAATGCTTGCCAAAAGAGTGAAAATGTTATTTCCGGCCTGAAGGGTTGCCTTGTCGCCCCTGACCATCTTGTTGGCTTTATTTGCAAGCTTCTCTTTAAGCTCAAACTTAAAACCGTCACGCACCTTTGGCGGCGCGGCTGATTGGATCTTTTCCAATATGTTCATTGTCCCTGTAAATTCGGAGCTCAACTCGAGGCTTTCCGTCTCAGCGTTTTTTAGAAAGGACTCTATTCTTTTATCTAAGAGCTCTTTTTTTCTACTCATTTTCGGAGCTTCCTAAGATTTTTCTTAAATTTCTCATGGCCCTGTGCTGAAGCGACTTTACCGCCCCCTCGCTCTTTCCGATGATCTTCGCTACCTCGAGGTTGGTTAGGCCATCGATGAATTTAAGTATTACGACATCCTGTTGGTCCGGCGGCAATTTTATTATTGCCGCTTGGATCATCTTGGCGTCATCCTTCAGATCAAATTCGGCCTCAATGTTCACCCCGGAGTCCAATGCCGCCTCAGAATCATCAATGCTCGAAAAGGAGCGCCTACTTGTAGCCCTGAAGTGATCAACAACTTGGTTGTGGGCGATCCTAAAGAGCCAAGACGAGAATGGGTAGCCCTTCCACTTAAATCCAGAGATCGACTCCAAGGCCCTTAAGAAGACCAGCTCCGTGATGTCTTCGGCATCCGTCGGATTGCTGACCTTATAGCGAACGTAGTTGTATATTTTTTCAAAGAATGCTTCATAGATCTCAGCGAATGCCCTTGGGTCTTCCTTGGCCCTATCGACAAGAAACGAGATCTCATCATCCTGATGCAACTTTATACCTTCCTATTCAGATAACGGAGAAACCTCTGTTGAGTTACGATTTGGCTAGGTCTAAAGAGATCTCATGACTTTTCTTCCAGTTCTCTGCCATAATCATCTGCCAGCCTGTGAGTGTCATCCTCATTTGTGTAACCGAAAGCTATCTCTAGAACACGTGCGCCGTCGAGATTTGAAATAATGCGATGGCTCTCTTCGGCTGGGATTACGAACTCATCTCCGGGCATGGTCTCAAAGGTCTTCTCGCCTATTTGCACGGTTATTCCTAGGTCCAAAATGACCCACATATCATCGCGCAGATTGTGAAAGTGTAGACTCGTTTCTTGACCGGCCTTTAAGGTGATGATCTTGACCGAACAGGTTTGGTTTAGGGCGAGCTGTTTATAATTCCCCCAAGGCTTCTTCTCTATCATCGTCACTCTCCCCGCAATCACTTCATGGATTTCATAAGGTTGGCCATCTCGATGGCCGCAAGAGCCGCCTGCCAACCCTTGTTGCCGGATTTTGTGCCGGCCCGGTCGATGGCCTGATCGGTATCATCTGACGTTATGACCCCGAATATAGTTGGAACCCCCGAGTTTAATCCGGCTAAAGCAACTCCCTTAGCGGTTTCGGATGCCACAAAATCAAAATGAGGGGTATCCCCTCTGATGATTACGCCAAGGCAGATAACCGCGTCGTATCTTTTGCTTTCGGCCAACTTCTTGGCGATAATCGGAATCTCAAAAGAGCCCGGTGTCCAGGCTACCTCTATATCGGTCTCATTCGCATCATGTCTCTTTAAGGCATCGAGCGCCCCGTCTAATAGTCTTGTGCTCAAAAAATCATTGAAGCGGCTGACGACGATTGCAAACTTAAGACCCTTGGCAATAAGCTTTCCTTGATACTCTTTCATTGAAGCTCCTTTCCGTATTTAAGTATTATCCAACATGTGATTCAACTTGTCGCGCTTTGTCTGAAGATAGCACAGGTTCTCTTTGGTCGGAGGGACCAGCAAGGGAACACGTTCTGTTATTTTCAAACCATAACCCTCAAGCCCGACTATCTTGGTTGGGTTATTCGTAATCAGCTTGATTGTTTTTAAACCAAGATCGGCAAGAACTTGGGCTCCTATCCCATAGTCTCTAAGGTCGGGAGGAAAGCCGAGCTTTATGTTGGCTTCGACGGTATCCGCGCCTGCCTCTTGAAGCTCATAGGCCTTTAGTTTATTGATCAATCCGATTCCTCTGCCCTCTTGGCCGACGATATACAGGAGGACGCCAAGGCCTTCTTCTTCGACCATCCTTAAAGCTGTTTCAAGCTGAGAGCCGCAGTCGCAGCGGAGAGATTTGAATATATCCCCGGTCAAGCACTCAGAATGGACTCTGACCAAGACATCATCCTTTCCGGCGACGTCGCCCTTGACCAAAGCTATGTGACACTCGTTATCGGTCAGGCTCTCATAAGCGATCGCTTTGAAGTCGCCGAATTTGGTCGGCAGATTTATCTGGGCGACCTTTCTAACGAGCTTTTCGGTCTGTCTGCGATAGCGGATCAGATCGGCGATTGTGATCATCTTGAGACCGAAGCCATCGGCAACCCGCTCGAGTTCGGGAACCCTGGCCATCGTACCGTCTTCGTTCATTATCTCGCAAATAACCCCAGCCGGAAAAAGACCGGCCAGCTTGGCCAGATCGACGGCGGCTTCAGTGTGACCCGCCCGCGTTAATACGCCGCCTTCGCTTGCCCTAAGCGGAAAGACGTGGCCCGGCATCGAAATGTCGCTTGGCTTGGTCTTTTGATCGACTACCGCCAAAACCGTCTCAGCCCTATCTTTGGCCGATATTCCCGTCGTTATCCTGCCCTTAGCTCCAATCGAGACGGCAAAGGGCGTTTCGTTTCGACTGGTGTTTTCTTTGACCATCGAAGGGATCGCGAGCTCATCTAAGCGTTTTGCGTTTACCGGAAGACAAATAAGGCCGCGGCCGTTTTTAGCCATAAAATTTATCGCCTCAGCCGTTACTTTTTCGGCAGCCATGATGAAATCGCCTTCGTTCTCACGGTTTTCGTCATCGCAGACGATGACCATCTTGCCCGCTTTTATATCTTCGATAGCCTCTTGAATCGTTGAGAAACCCATTCAATTACCTCCTTTAAGGGTTTTATTTTTATGTTCGATCCGAGCAAACTTCCCCATCATATCGACCTCAATATTTACCAAACTCCCCTTCTTCTTGGCGGCTAGAGTTGTTATGGCAAGGGTGTGGGGTATTATTGATACGATAAAACCCTTCTTCTTGATCGCCTGGATCGTAAGACTTATCCCGTCTATTGCGATGGAACCCTTGACGACTAGCTTAGCTAAGATCTCCTTTTCAAGGGCGATCTCATAAGCTGAAGATCCCCCCTCCCTTCTTATCGCTTCAATACGGCCCATGGAATCGACATGCCCGCTCACCAGGTGACCGCCAAGGCGATCGCTGAAGCGAAGTGCTCGCTCCAGGTTCACCTCGTTTCCGACGCGGAGCTTTCCGAGCGTGGTGACTTTAAGCGTCTCGGCCATGACGTCTGCCTCAAAGAGATGGCCCTTAATCAATACGGCGGTAAGACAGACTCCATCGACCGCGATCGACTGGCCGACTTGCGTCCCCTCCAAGACTCTATTGGCCTCGATGGAGAGCCTAAGGCCAAGCCTCGTCTTAAGTATCCGCTTAACTTTGCCTTTCTCTTCGATTATGCCGGTAAACATATCTTCCCTTCGTCTTGCGGATAGGCTTCGACCATTAGATCCTCTCCAAGCAGCAGAACGCGGCCAAAATCGAATTTAGCCCTAACCGTCGGATCGGATAGAAAGGAAAGCGAGCCGGCGCCGCCGATTATGGTTGGCGAAACGAAGAAGACAGCCTTATCTACCAGGCCGGCTTTTAAGAAATGACTGATTGTTTTAGAGCCTCCCTCAACGATCAGACTTCCAATTCCGGTCTCTGCGAGCTTTGAGAGGAGCAGCTCTAAATCGAATGCGCCTTGATTTTTTGAAAGACTTAAGATTTCGACCCCTTTCTCTTTAAGCTCATCGCCCTTGGGTAAGACTTCTGCATCGGAGACGACTAGGATGGTTCTAATTTCACAGGCCGTATTGACAAGGTTTGAGTCTACAGGAATGCGGCCGCGGCTGTCCAAGATGACTCTTGCGGGATTTCGCCCCGGTATGTTTGCGAGTCTCGCCGTAAGAAAGGGGTCGTCCGCTATGACCGTGTCGATCCCGACTAATATCGCATCGTATCTCTTCCTCAAATTATGCGACTCTACCTGGGCTTGATCTCCCGTGATCCTCTCTTTAGTTCCCGCTCTTGAGGTTATCTTTCCATCTAGGCTCATCGCAACCTTCATCAGCACGAAAGGCTGACCTTTGGTTATATATTTAAAGAAGATCTCATTCTGACGCTGAGCCTCTTCTTTCAGCACCCCAACCTGGACCTTAACCCCTGCGCCTTGAAGCTCAGCTACGCCTTTTCCGGAAACCAGAGGGTTTGGGTCTAAAGTTGCTATCACGACTTTGGATAGACTGGATTTGATTATGGCTTTCGTGCAAGGCGGCGTCTTTCCGTGATGAGAGCACGGCTCCAAGGTTACGTACATCGTTGCGCCAAAGAGATCTTGTCCGGTTGATTTTAAGGCCATGGCCTCAGCATGGTCTTGGCCAAAGGCGGCATGGTAGCCGCTCGCAATGACCTCACCGCCTTTTACTATGACGGCACCGACCATTGGGTTTGGGTTTACCTGTCCCCCACCCTTTTCGGCCAGATCCAAAGCGAGTTTCATATATTTTTCGTCTTCATTCACGGCGTCTCCAAAAATAAAAAGCCAAGGAAGAAGCCTTGGCTTGATAGCTAACTTCTCCCATCCAGACTATACTGTCGGCTCCGGAATCCAACCGGATCTGCTCATTAAAGCTCGCGGGCTATACCGCCGGTAGGGAATTCTTGGGAGTTACCCCAAGTCACCCTGCCCTGAAGTTTCAATATTTTTTTAATATTATAGCAAAGCTTGCAAAACGGCTCAAACTATTTATCGAGCGCGGTCTCAAGTTCCTTTAGGGATCCGATCGGGTCTCTTTTTGAAAAGACCGCTGAGCCTGCGACCATTATGTCGCATCCGGCCTCAAAGACGCTTTTTATGTTTGCAACATTTATGCCGCCGTCGACTTCTATCTTCGTTTTAAGTCCTCGATTTTCGATCATCGCCTTAAGGGCGGCTATCTTTTGTAGCATTGAAGGGATGAACTCTTGGCCGCCAAACCCGGGGTTGACCGTCATCAGCAAGACGAAATCGAGGTCCCCAAGGACATGCTCTAAAGTTGATAAGGGAGTGGCCGGGTTGACAGCCGCCCCGGCTTGAACGCCCGGAAAGGAGCGAATCTTTCCGATCGATCTGTGGAGATGGACGGCCCCTTCAACATGTACTGATATCATATCGGCCCCGGCCAAAACAAAACTCTCAATCAACTGATCGGGATTTTCGATCATCAGGTGCACATCCAAAGGGAGGGTGGTTACGCGATTCACAGCTTCAACGACGAGCGGGCCGATGGTTATGTTTGGAACGAAGTGGCCGTCCATGACATCAATATGAATAAGCTTGGCCCCACCCTCTTCGGCCAGAGCGATCTCCTTTGCCAGATTGGAGAAATCGGCCGAAAGGATTGAGGGAGCAATCGAGTAACTTCTCATTTGACCTCGCTCTTAAGTTTATGGGTCGATTTTAACATAGGCTATTGCCCCTTCAAACCTTAATTCGCTAATGAGATGAGGCTTGCGATGAACATCCCGTCCATCCCTTTCTCATCGGGGCATATTTGGATCGTGGAATCATGGGCAAAACCGTTGAGATCGTCTCTCTTAGAAAGATCTTCGAGGCGAAAGTTTGGGTGATCCTTCAGGAAGGCGGCAACAACGTCCAAGGTCTCTTTCTTAGAGATGGTGCAGACAGAATATACCATCCGTCCGCCGGGTTTTAGAACCTTAGAAAGCGAGGCGAGGAGATCGCGCTGAACTTTTGCCAGCATTTCAATATCATCTTTCTTTCTCTTCCACTTTACATCCGGCCGCCGGGCAAGAACTCCAAGCGATGAACAAGGAGCATCGACCAGAATCTTATCAAATTTTCCCAAGCTGGCCGGCAGACCCGCCGCATCAAGATTGTCTATTTTGACATTCTTTATTCCAAGACGCTTAAGTCTCGCTTTTAGTTCGCTCAATCTGGTCCGGCTTGTGTCTATGGCAACTATTTCGGCTTGATCTCTTGAAAGCTCGGCGATGTGAGTCGTTTTTCCGCCTTGGCCGGCACATGCATCCAGGATGGCCTCGCGCGGCTTTGGTGAAAGAACATGGGATACGAGCATAGAGCTTTCGTCTTGAATCGAAAAGAGGCCGCTGTCGTAGTCCTTTAGAGAGGTTGGGTTAATCCCCTTCTCTATGGCTATCCCCTCATCGAAAGAAACGCTCGGCAAAGCCTCGATACCGAGCGCGCTTAGCCTTCTGAGGAGTTCATCTCGATTTATCTTTAAAGGGTTTACCCTGAGCTTTATCTTCGGGCGCAGATTGTCATAATGCAAGA
The DNA here is from genome assembly GCA_037441605.1 of Actinomycetota bacterium. Taxonomy (GTDB): domain Bacteria; phylum Actinomycetota; class Aquicultoria; order UBA3085; family Oleimmundimicrobiaceae; genus Yes70-04. The sequence goes on from JBBIRY010000003.1 coordinate 20,337, forward strand.
TTGATTCTGTGATTTGAGGTCCAAGCTCTTTGAGCCACATCTTGACTAGCCATTTCGGGTGAGAAGTTTTAATCGCAAGATGAGAGATCGGATCCAACTCAATCGGAGGAGGCGCAAGCGAACCTTTACCCCTATCGAGTGCGCGTAAAATAGCATTTACCAAAGATGAGATCCCTTTATGAAAGTGCTCCTTGGTCAGCTCGACGCTCTGATCTATGGCGGCGAAGGTTGGAACTTTGTCAAGAAAGATGAGCTGGTAGGCTCCAAGACGTAAGATGTCGATCACTTTATCGTCTAAGGAAGATGGGTCCCGATTGGAGAATCTGCTTAATGCATAATCGAGATAGCCCCGCCAGCGCAAAACGCCATAGACGAGTTCGCTTACGAGGTTTTTATCGATTTGTGAAAGACCGTCATATGGAAGCTCTTCATTCAAGACTTGATTTGGAAAAGCCTTCTTTCTTTGAATTCTATCCAAGGCCTCTAGGGCGAGGCGTCTTGTCAAGGTTGCCTTCAAGAGAACATCTCGCCATCGATAAGGTTGTGACCGTTCATGAAGTCGAAAAAGTTCACTTTCAACTTTCCTTCCAATTGAACCTCCAGCGGCACTACCGACCCCTTTCCGCAGGTTATCATCGAGGCCTTCGTCGTAGGATCAAAGAAGAACCTTCCGGGCGGTCCGCAAATAGCTTGCGACCCATCTTTTGCGCGCCAAATCTTAAGGCGCTTATCCCTAAAGATCGCGAAGGCTCCCGGTGAAGGATTCAGTCCGTGAATTAAATTTACGATCGCCTTTGAGTTTAAGGACCAATCGATTTTGGATTCCTCCTTGCCAATCTTCGGAGCATAGGTAGCTTTAGAATCATTTTGGATGGTTGGAGTGATGCCGCCGTTTGCAAGCCCTTCAATCGCCTCGATCAAAAGATCGGCTCCCAGCTTCGAAAGGCGCACGCTTAACTCGCCGGCCGTTTCGCCTAAAACTATATCAATCTCTTTTTTAAGGAGGACCATGCCGGTGTCGAGGCCCTCATCCATAAGCATCATCGTAACGCCGGTCTTCCTTTCGCCCTCGATTATGGCCCTTTGAATCGGGGCCGCTCCCCGATATTTCGGCAGCAATGAGGCGTGCAGATTTATGCAGCCGTAAGGGGCCGCGTCAAGAAGCCATCTTGGGATGATCTTTCCAAAAGCTACCACCACGATCAGGTCTGCACCTTTTGAAAGAAAACTATCCTTAAACCCCGGATCGCTCAAAGAGTAGGGTTGAAGGAGATCAATATCTGATGCTAATGCAAACTCCTTGACGGGCGAAGGCAGTGGTTTTGAGCTTCTGCCCTTTGGAGCGTCGGGGTTGGTAACTATTAGGACCAGCTCATGTTTTGAAGAGGACAGAGCCTCAAGCGGAGCGATGGCAAACTTAGGCGTACCCATAAAGGCTATCTTCATTTTCACGCCTACCCCTTGGAAGGGTTGCCATTTAGCTCTTGCAGGGCCCTCTTTCGATTTTCTCGATCCGTTTTGGTGAGAATGACCGTGCCATCAAGATGATCCATTTCATGCTGAAAGACCCTAGCCAAAAGATCTTTAGCTACAATCTTTACCGGTTTACCTTCCCGGTCCAGTGCCTTTATGGTGACCTGCTTTGCCCGCTTGATAGGAACCGTAATTCCAGGCACGCTTAAACAGCCCTCTTCATCCTCTTCTTCGCCCTTTAGCTTGGAAATGACAGGATTGATAAATACGTTTGGTCCCTCCCCGATATCACAAACGAAGATTCTGGCCAGAGAGCCGATCTGATTTGCGGCAAGCCCGATGCCGGGAGCCCCATACATCGTCTCGAGCATATCTTCGATGAGTTTTTGTACTTTCTCATCTATCTCTTCTATTTCACAGGCCCTCTCGGTTAAGATTGGGTCGCCATATTCCCTTACCTTTTTTACGGACATATCTTTAAGCCTTTCCTTAAAGCATCCAAAGCGGATCAACGTCTATCGTCATTTTAACATCAGCAGACAAGCCTTTGGGTTCGAAGTCGAGTTTTGCTTCTCTTAGCATCGAAAGGGTCGATTCCAGCTTTGCGGTCTTTATGATCAAGTGCCAGCGATGCTGGCCGCTAAGTCTACTTATCGGTGACGGTGTTGGGCCTAAGACCTCAAAGTCTGTGCCTTCTTGACGTTTTCCGCCAAGCCAATCATAAACCATTTTTGCGGCCAAGGTTGCTGATTCCTCTCTCTTGCTTGTGAAAACTATGTTTATAAGCTCGCTAAAGGGTGGGAACTTAAGTTCCTTTCTGGCGATAATCTCACTCTCATAAAAGCTATCGTAGTCATTTCTTTGCGCCGCAAGGATTGCCGATGAGGCTGGGGAGTGGGTCTGTATGATGACCCGGCTCAAAAAATCTCCCCTTCCGGCTCGGCCGCTTATCTGCATCAAAAGCTGAAAGGTTCTCTCCTCTGAGCGAAAATCCGGAAGATGGAGGGAGGTATCAGAATTGATTACTCCAACCAGGCCAACGTCGGGAAAATCCAGCCCTTTTGCTATCATTTGAGTTCCAATTAAGATGGCCGATTTTGACTCTTTGAAGGCAATCAAACTCTCTCTGTGAGCACCCTTGGCCTTGGTCGTATCCTTATCCATTCGAATTATCGCTGAATTTGGAAACAACTTTCTGAGTTCAACCTCAACTCGCTCGGTTCCCATAGAATAAAAACCGATCCGGCTCCCCTGGCAGCTCGGGCAGCCTCCTTTGGGACGGCTTGAAAACCCGCAATGGTGGCATTCCAGCCGTTTGGTCTTCAAGTGATAGACCATTGAGACGTCGCAATGGGCGCATTTATAGACATACCCGCAGTCTTTGCAGATGATATAACCAAAATAGCCTCGGCGATTGAGGAAAAGGATGACCTTTCTCTCGTCTCTTAAGGCTGCCTTGATGGCCTCTTTAAGAGATCCGCTTAACGGCGCATCCTCCCCTTTCATATCAACGATTTCGATTACGGGGTTAGGTGAGTCCATGACCCTCTTTGGAAGCTTAAGAAGCTCATAGCGGCCGCTTTCTGCGGCGAATCTGGTCTCTAAAGACGGCGTTGCGCTGCCCAAGATAAGGATAGCGCCCTCTATTTCGGCCCGCCTTTTAGCCGCAAAAAGCGCGTGATAGCGCGGGCTGACATTCTGCTTATAAGCCGACTCATGTTCTTCATCTAAAATTATTAAGCCAAGGTCGTTAAGCGGGGCAAAAATCGCCGATCTCGCCCCAAGAACAACTTTTAGTCTGCCTGTTTTAATCATCTCCCACTGGTTAAAGCGTTCGGCCGGACTGAGTGCGCTATGGAGTATGGCAAGGTTGCCTTCAAAACGCTGGTTAAACCGGTGGGCGATCTGAGGGGTCAAACTTATTTCGGGAACCAGGATTAGTACGCTTTTACCGAGCCTTAGCGCACGCTCGGCTGCCCGTAAGTAGATCTCCGTCTTGCCGCTGGCCGTAACCCCATATAGCAGTTTAGTCTTGTGCTCCCCCTCATCCAGCGCTTGTTCAATCGATTTTAGTGCTGCATCTTGGTCCAAGTTCAGATCGAAATCGCCCCTAAACTCTTCCGGAAAAAAATGATCGAGGATGAGAGGGACTTCTTCCCGCTCCAACCTTATGAGGCCCTTCTTGCATAGCGAATTCAGTGAGGCCCTCGAGGCGCCGGTCTTTTTGATGAGATCCACGGCGGGAAGCCTCTTTTCGTTTAGGATGACCTTAAGGATTTCAGACTGCTTTTTGGCCGATTTGAGCGAGCGCTTCAAATCCTCTCTTATCCGATCCGCGCTTACGTTTTGGTAAGCGAATTCGACCGTTTTAACCGGGCCATTGCGTTTTTCGATTCTTCGAATCTCTTTTAAAAACCCCTTTTTTTTGAGGGTCGAGATCATCTTGGAATCGATCTCTTTTAATAGTTTTTGGGTGATCATGCCATCACGGGTTGGCCCCGCTTTTAAAAGTTCTGCCGCTTTTAATTCTCGCTCCGTAAGTTCTTCTAAATTAAAGTCGAGATTTACCTTAAGTTTGGCTCTGACCGCCACCCTCTGGCCGGGAGGCAAGGCCAAGCGAATCGTGTCGGTTAAAGGGGCCAGATACCTTTTGGAAATCGACTGGCAAAGTTCAAGCATCTTTTCATCGAAGGCTCTATCTTGGCTTATAATTTCCTTGATCTCTAAAAGCTCAATCCCCTCTCTTTTCTTTGACCCAAGACCCACCACAACACCTATCTCATCTTTTCGGTTGAAGGGAACCAGAACGATCGATCCGATTTGTATCTCTTGGTCCAATGGGAACTTAACCTTGTAGTCAAAGGGCCTGTCAAGGGATAATGTTGAAATATCGATGATTACCTGGGCTATCAATCATGACCTCTTTGAGATGAGGGGTGTGCTCTCTTTACGCCTTACCCCCAAATGATACCACCTATGCTATAATCTTTGCCAAGTGCTCAAATAGTTTTGCCCATGATAATATGAATTCCATTTTTATGATTTCAACTAAAACAAAAAACCTAAAACACCTTTCGCTCGCTTTGATCTCCGTGCTGCTCTTATCTGCTTTTCAGAGCATTGTTTTGGCAGCGCCCCAGGTAGATCAAGACTCCCTCAATAGATCCAGGGTTGATCTGGCCGAAGCTCTTCATAGCTTAAAGCACGCTAACGAAGATCTGAATTATTATCAGTCTAAGGTGAATGCCAGCAAGGCACGCTTAAAAAAAGCCGACAAGAGGCTTGGTAAAGCCACCAGAGATCTTGATGCAAGGGTTGTTGAGCTCTATAAGCAAGATATCTTTTTGCCCATCTTCTTCCTCTTTAACAGCGAAGACATCCACGACTTCACCTATTACCTCTACACCTTAGAGAAAGGGTCGAAGAATGATGCCAAGATAATTTCAAACCTTCAGTCTATCCAGACCGAGATGGAAAAAGAAGTGGCGGCCCTCGAAGATGCTTTAAGAAACCAAACGATGATAGTCTCAAGGGCCAATGAGACTAAGCGCTCGATTGAGCGGGTAATCACGGAAAAAGAGAGAGCGCTTTTGCCAGTCGTCAAAAACCCAAATGCTAACTCCACAATACCGGTTACAGGAAGCGTATTTGAGAAGGGTTGGGCAAGTTGGTATGACCTGATAAGCGGAGATACCGCCGCCCACAAGACCTTGCCTAAGGGGACTTATGTCCTTGTAACCAACCTTGTCAACGGCAAGCAAGTTATCGTCAAAATAATCGACCGAGGTCCATACGTTAAGGGCCGAGTAATAGATCTCTCCAAAACCTCCTTTGCCAAGATTTTTCCGCCTAGCCGCGGCCTCTGTTATGTCAGCTTAGAAAATCTGGGCAAAGATGGAACTAAGAGATGAGAGAGGTAGATGCCCTCCTTCTAGCCGGTAATATCGCAACGATGGATCCCTTCTTTACGACACTAAAGAATTGGGCCATCGCCATAAATGATGGCAGAATCCTTGACCTCGGCGAAGAAGATCTCCTTCTCTCCTCCTTTAAGCCAAAACGTTTGATTAAGGCCAAAAACGCGATAGCCATGCCCGGCCTCATAAATACCCACACTCACGCCGCAATGGTCCTTTTGAGGGGACTTGCCGACGACCTTCCCTTAAAGGAGTGGCTCGAAGGTCATATCTGGCCCGCTGAATCCAAGTTTGTCGGCCCCGATTTCGTAAAAGTGGGCATGAATCTTGCCCTATATGAGATGGTCAAAAGCGGCACCACCCTCTTTTGTGATATGTATTTTATGCCAGAGGAAACTTTGCCCAATATAGAGGAGTTTAAGCTTCGAGCAGTAGTCGGGGTTCCCATACTTGACGTTCCGACTCCGGTCAGCAAGTCTCCAAAGGTAAGCTTTGAGCGGACCTTGGCACTAATCGATCTTTTGAAAGACTCCGATCTGATCGACGTTGCCGTCTCCCCTCATTCCCCATATACCTGTTCTCAAGGAGTCTTAATCGAGGCGGCCGAGCTTGCCAAGGCTCAGAAGAAACCGCTGCAGATCCATCTTTCTGAAGAAAAGTGGGAGAGCGAAAAGATCTTCTCGGAGCGGAAAATGAGTCCGGTCGCTTACTTAGATGGCCTTGGTCTCTTTCAAAACCGGACCATAGCCGCCCATGTCAATTGGCTCTTCGATGGCGATATTGAGATCTTAAAGGAGAGAGGGGTCGGTGTCGCCCATAACCCTCAAAGCAATATGAAGCTTGCCACCGGGATATCCCCTGTTCCCGATCTCCTTAAAGCCGGGATCAAGGTCGGTCTTGGAACCGACGGCGCGGCCAGCAACAACGATCTGGATATCTTTGGCGAGATGGATGCGGCAGCACGGCTCCATAAGATATCACGCAAGGATCCAACCGCCGTTTCGGCAAAGGAGGCGGCAAGGATGGCGACTCTCGGCGGGGCCGAGGTTTTGGGCCTACAAGATGAGGTCGGCTCTTTGGAGGCGGGCAAGAGCGCAGACATCATACTCGTAGACACCGATAGCCCTCATATGCAGCCTCTATACGATATACACTCTCAACTCGTCTATGCTGCCAAAGGCTCCGACGTCATGACGGTTATGGTCAAAGGCGAGGTAATTTACGACAAAGGCGAACTCTTGACGGTCGATGGGGAGCGGATAATCGCTAGGGCCAAAGAGTTTGCCAAACGGATCAAGCCTTAGTCATCTCCGTGCCTCTCATAGCCTCTCGGCACCCGCAAGGCCCTCTCTCATCCAAGCTTGAGATAGCTTCTAGAAAGTAATCCACAAGGCGGTCCATTGCGCCCGCCATGACACCCAATATCTCTTTGGACGAGATGGTTTGGTCAGAGATGCCCGCCGCCATATTGGTCACAACGGCAACGGTCGCGTAACATATCTCGGCTTCCCTGGCCAGGGCGACTTCGGGATAGCCCGTCATGCCGACCAAATCTGCGCCAAGAATCTTAAAGGAGTTGATTTCAGCCATCGTCTCAAGGCGGGGTCCCTCTGTGCAGACATAGGTTCCTTTTGGGGAAAGGTCTATGCCGCCGCTTTTGGCCGTTTTAATCATGTGCGACCTAAGCGAGGGACAATAAGGATGAGTCATATCAACATGGGCCACATTGCCTTCGGCAAAGAAGGTGGAGGGACGAGACTTGGTGAAATCCATGAACTGATCTAAGAGAACGAGATCGCCCACTTCAAGCTTTTCGCTTAAACCGCCGCTTGCGGCACTGGCAAGTATTGAATCGACTCCAAGCAACTTCAAGGCCATAATGTTTGCGCGATAGTTGATAAGATGCGGCGGCGAGCTATGATTCTTCCCATGACGAGCGATGAAGACCACTTCTCGTTTGCCATGAAGCCCTTGGGTATAATCGACTCGTCCATAAGGGGTATCTATCGAGCCTTCTTGAAGCGAACTTAAACCCTTCACCCCATAAAAACCGCTTCCCCCGATGACGGCGCATTTAATCATTTGCCCCTCCGCAAATTAAAGAGTTCAAAACCTAAAATCCGGCTTCCCTTTTGATCGATTCCACCATATCTACCTTCTCCCAGGTAAAATCGGCCTCTTCCCTGCCGAAATGACCGTATGAGGCGGTCTTTTGGTAGATTGGCCTGCGAAGATCAAGTTTTTCGATGATTGCCGAGGGCCTAAGATCAAAACAGGTTTCGGCTATAGCCTCGATCTTATTTGGGTCTATCTTTTCTGTGCCGAAGCAATCAACCATTATCGAGACGGGAGAAGCAACCCCGATGGCATAGGCAATCTGTATCTCACAGCGATCGGCAAGACCGGCGGCAACGATGTTTTTAGCAACGTATCTCGCGGCATAATGGCCGGAGCGGTCGACTTTGGTCGGGTCTTTTCCGGAAAAACAGCCTCCACCGGTTCTGGCTGCGCCGCCGTAGGTGTCGACGATGATCTTTCTGCCCGTAAGGCCGGTATCGGCAAGCGGGCCGCCTCTTACGAACTTGCCGGTTGGATTCACGAGGATCTTAACAGTCTTGTAATCGATTAACTCGTGGGGGATTACCCCTTTGATGACGTGCTCGATGAGATCGGGCTTCATCGTCTTTTCGATATCTATCTCTTCTTTATGTTGGGCCGAGATGACTATGGTATCCACCCTGACCGGTTTGTCATCTTCGTACTCGAGCGTGACTTGGGTCTTACCATCTGGGCGAAGGTAGCCCAGCGTCTTATCCTTGCGAACGGCTGCAAGCCTTCTTGCCAAACCGTGGGCCAACATTATCGGCATCGGCATGAGCTCTTTGGTCTCGGTGCAGGCATAGCCGACCATCATGCCTTGATCCCCCGCCCCCATCAGAGCATGCACATCATCTTGTTCGCCTATGGATAGACCTCGATAAGCGCGGTCGACCCCTTGGGCGATATCGGGCGATTGTGGGTCGATCGAGGTCAACACGCCGCAAGTATCGCCATCAAAACCATATTTAGCTCGAGTATAGCCTATCTGCTTGATCGTCTTTCTGACTATATCGGGAATCTCAACGTAGGTGTGGGTTGTAATCTCGCCGCCGATGATGGCAAGCCCGGTGACAAGGAATACCTCACAAGCTACCCTGGCCATCGGATCGGTCGCAATCATTGCGTCCAGTATCGCATCGGAAATCTGGTCGGCAACCTTATCTGGGTGACCCTCGGTAACTGATTCGGACGTAAAAAGTCTCCTCATTTTAGCCAATTCTTTTCCTTTCAGTGTATATAGTTTTTTAAAGCAATTCCTTAAGCATTAACCGGCATTAGTCGGGTTCAAACTTACCCCAACCGGCTGAATTGAGCTTAAAGGAGAGATCTAAAAAAATGCTGGAGCCAAGGAGAGTGAATCCTTAGCGTGCGCGCGCAGGCTCAAGACGGCTTTGGTATGACAGATTTAGTCTTCTCTCTGCTATAGTCTTGCCAAAGATTTTCAACCAGTAGATTTTTATCGTCCAAATGAGCCCCTAAGATTAAGCCCTGGGATGGGCCTTGGAATAAATCTCTTTCAGTCTCGCCTTGCTTATTTGAGTATAGATTTGAGTCGAAGATAAATCAACGTGACCGAGGAGTTCTTGAATCGATCTAAGGTCAGCTCCGGATTCGAGTAAGTGTGTGGCGAATGCGTGACGAAGAACGTGGGGTGTCACATCGATCTCGAGTCCTATCTTATCGATGTACTTCTTTAGAAGACGCCTGATGGAACCATCAGTAAGGCGTCCCCCGCTCTTATTTAGAAAGAGTGCTTTAGTTTCTGAGGTTAAGAGATCTCTTCTGCCCTTATCGATATAAATCTTAAGTTTAGTGAGAGCTTCATCATTTATGGGAACTATCCGCTCCTTGGCTCCCTTCCCAAAGACCTTAATTTCACGTTCATTTGCATCGATATCATCGAGGTTTAGTCCGACTGCCTCTGATACCCTAATCCCGCTGCCATAGATGACTTCCAATATCGCTCTGTCCCTTAACCCCTGTAAAGTCGAAAGATCGGGAGCTGAAAGCAGTCTTTCAATAAGATCGAAAGAAAGGCTTCTTGGCAGGCGTTTTTCGCCCTTAGGAAAAGTGAGCAGGCTTGCGGGGTTTACCTTTATGAGCGCGGAGTTTTCAAGGTATCCAAAAAATGAGCGAACTGCGGTCAGCTTTCTTGCGATGCTTCTCTTTTTGAAACCTAAGGTGTTCAAGTAAGAGAGGTAAGTCCTTAGAAGCTTGTGGTCGATGAGATTGACCTCTCCCCTTTCGGCTCTGAGCGCAAAGGAAGCGAATTGATTAAGATCGGAGCGGTATGCCATTAGGGTGTGTTTAGACATATTTCTTTCAACTGAAAGATATTTTAGGAAACGCTCGATCTCTTGGCGCATCTTTTTCCTATATTATTCTGATGTAGTTCTTGCCCAAGTCCTGTTTTATGTGGCCTATGATCTCGAGTTTTGTCAAGATTGAGACCGTCTCTTGAAGGCTTAAGTCTGCCTTTAGGATTATCTCGTCGATATGTTTTGGCTCGTAGCCCATAATATCGAGTATCATAAGCTCTCCTAAAGTTAATTTGAGCTCAAATGACTCCTTCTTTAACACCTCTAAGCCAAGTACCTCGATTATATCGGCTGCGCTTTCGACCAGGCAAGCCCCGCTTTTCAAAAGATGATGCGGTCCGCGGCTAAGTGGGCTCTTCACGCTTCCGGGAACGGCGAATACTTCACGGTTCTGTTCGAGCGCAAAATCTACCGTCAGCATTGCCCCGCTCTTTTCGGTCGCCTCAACGACCACCACCCCTCTGGCTAAGGCACTGATCAGGCGGTTTCTGGCAGGAAAGTTCCATTTCAAGGGAGGAGTGTTATAGAAGTATTCACTGACTATGCTCCCTTCCTCGGCAATCCTTTTGTAAAGATTTTTATTTTCGGGAGGATAGATTACCTCATGGCCGCAGCCTAAAACCGCAATCGTTCCCCCTCTTCCCTCTAGGGCTCCAAGGTGAGCTGAAGAATCGATTCCCCGGGCAAGTCCGCTGATAATGGTAACTCCGGCCACGGAGAGTTCCTTTGCGATTTCGAAGGCGATGGCCTTCCCGTATGCGCTCGCCCGTCTTGCTCCAACAATCGCCACGGCCTCTTTGAAGTTTTCAATCAGCTCCCCTTTAAAGAAGATAAGGCTTGGAGAAAGGGTTATCTCTTTTAAGTTTGCGGGAAAGAGGCCGCTCTTTTGAGAGAGCCAAGAGATCTTTCGCTTATCAAGTTCGCCCACAAGTTCAAGAAGGAGATCTTCACCGGATGCTGAAACCAAATCAGCGCTTCGCCCAAGGAGGATGGACAGCTCTTGCCGGTAGCTTTCTCCCCCGGCCAACCAGGCCGCTTTAGGTGACCCATATTCGGCTATAAGTTTTTCAACTTTGGATGAGACCTGAGGGATTGCTGTAAGTCCGATCAGATAGATATCCTCGGTTATCCTCATCGGACTCCTAAATCTTTTGAGAGGGGTCGAAGCAGCGGTACTGGCAGGCCTCGGCCAAATGGATCACGTCGATCTTTTCGGAGGCGGCAAGATCTGCGATGCTGCGAGAGACTTTTAAGACCTTATCGTAGCCCCTGCCGCTTAAACCCAATTTGTCGATGGCTGAATCCAGAAAGTCCTTAGCCTCCGCCGTGAGGCTGCAATGCTTCTTGATCTGGCGGGAGTTCATATTGGCGTTGGCGAGAATTGCCCCGCCATCAAAGCGCTCCCGCTGAATCTTCCTCGCTTTTTCCACCCGATCTCTTATCTCTTTTGAGGGCTCCCCTACCCTCTCTGCAATGAGGTCATCTTTGGTTAGCCTTGGAACCTCGATTTGAATATCGATCCGATCTAAAATCGGGCCCGATATCCTCGATCGATACTGGTGAATCGAACTCAAGCTGCAGCTGCATTCTCTCTTTCGGTCGCCGAGATAACCGCAGCGGCACGGATTCATCGCAGCTACAAGCATAAAATTAGAAGGAAAGGTCAAGGTGGAGGAGGCCCTTGATATGGTGACGAGCCCCTCTTCTAAAGGTTGGCGCAAGACCTCCATGACGCTCTTTGGGAACTCGGGAAACTCGTCCAAAAAGAGAACGCCGTTATGACTCAAGCTGATCTCGCCTGGACGGGGAGATTGCCCCCCTCCGACAAGCCCGGCCATCGATATTGTGTGGTGAGGTGAGCGGATGGGCCTAAGTTCAATGAGGGCGTTTTTGCTGGGCAGCATATTGGCGACGCTATAGATCTTTGTCGTCTCGATCGACTCTTCAAAACTCATGGTAGGAAGGATTGTCGGTATCCTCTTTGCGAGCATCGTCTTGCCCGAACCCGGCGGACCGACCATCAAAATGTTATGACCGCCCGCTACAGCCACCTCTACCGCCCTCTTGGCGTGATCCTGACCTTTAATATCATAATAATCGAGATGATCGGGGTCCTCCTCCTCTTTGGCCAGAGGAAAGCTATAACTGTGATTTGAGATGCTAACTCGTCCTTGAAAGTGATCGACTACCTCGGAGAGGGATGAAGCGGCTATCACCTTCAAATCTCCCATGAGCGCCGCCTCGTCGGCATTTTCAGTCGGAACTATCAATCCTTCTTTACCCGCCTTCTTGGCCAGCATAGCCATGGACAACACTCCGCTTATGGGTCTTAGGTCGCCGTTTAAGGAGAGCTCTCCGACGACCAGGAAACGGTCAATCCCTTTCTGAGCGAGTTGTTTGCTTGAAATTAGGATGGCTAGAGCTATCGGAAGATCGAAGGCCGGCCCCTCTTTTTTGAGGTCGGCCGGGGCCAAGTTGACTGTTATCCTCTTTAGAGGAAACTCGTACTCGGAATTGATGATCGAGAGCTTAACCCTCTCTTTAGCCTCTTGGATTGCGGCATCGGGCAAACCGACGATGGTGAAGGCGGGAAGTCCGGTTATCAGATCAGCTTCAACCTCAACCAGATTTGCGTCCATTCCATATAGCGCGCAGCTATCAACCCTTGCTACCAAGGCTTCTCCTAAAAGGCGTTTTTAATGTGTTCTATATCAGTCCGCTCCGGTCCGAGGAGGATTGAGACAACATCGAAACGAATCGCTCTCCCATCAAACGGATTTTTTGCAAGATAGGCTTCTGCCATACGGTAGATCTTCTTCTGCTTCAAAAGACTTACCGCCTCAAAGGGCTCACCGAACTCCTTTGACGCCCTCGTTTTGACTTCGATAAAGACCAGATCTAGGCCATCTTTGGCAACGATATCAATTTCGCCCATCCTAAGTGAAAAATTTCTTTCGATTATTTCAAAGCCCTTAGAGGATAAGAGTTTTACCGCCATATCCTCGCCGGCCGCTCCTAGCCCTTTCAAACTAAGGGTTCCTTGCATATCTATTCTGAGCGGCCTCAACGGGAGCGAACGAAAAGCGGTGTACCTCTGGCAGAGGCCCATACCGTTCGATCAACTCAATGTGCTCTTGGGTGCAGTAGCCTTTATGGCAATCGAAGCGATATTTAGGATAACGATCGTGAAGCAATAGCATCAGGCGGTCACGTTCGACTTTGGCTAGGATTGAAGCGGCGGCGATAGTTAAAGATCTTCTGTCGCCGCCCTTAAGGGCGATAGAAGGTCCAGCCAGACCTTTAAGATCGAAGCCATCGATAAGAGAGTATCCGGGGGAAGGTACAAGGCTTAAAACGGCACGCCCTAACGCCTTGAGGTTGGCCCTGTGGACACCGATCTCATCAATCTCGTCTTTTTCGACGGTCTCAATTGAAAACGAGACGGCCTTCTCTTTGATCTCTTCGGCGAGCTTAAAGCGTTTTTTTGAGCTTAAGAGCTTGCTGTCGTTGAGGCCTTCAATCATTGAGTTATTGGATAGAATGACGGCAGCGGCCACAAGCGGGCCGGCCATGGCACCGCGCCCTGCCTCGTCAGCCCCGGCGATATCCATAAAGCCGGATGCAATAAGTCTTGTTTCAAACTCGTAGGATGGGGTTTTGCTTTCCAAACGTCTCTCCCGGCTCTTTTGAAACGATTTGGTTGCTGGATATATACAAAGATTCCATCATAAGATGGAATCTTTGTGTTTTAGTTTATCAATTTTTTCTACATTGACAATAGATTTTGATCAATAAAAGAAGTCTATCTTTTTTTCTCCCTCAGTTTCGCTCTCTTGCCGACCCTATCCCGCAGGAAATAGAGTTTGGAGCGGCGTGCATGGCCACTGGAGACGATCTCCACCTTGACTATTTTGGGCGAATTAAACGGGAAGGTCTTTTCTACGCCGACCCCAAATGAGAGCTTCCTTACCGTAAAGGTCTCAGTTGCACCTGAGCCCTGTCTGCGAATCACGATTCCCTTGAAGACCTGTACTCTCTCTTTGCTCCCCTCAATGATCTTAAGGTGAACATTTACAGTATCGCCGATCTTTATTTGGGGAAGGTCGTCTCTGATGCCTTCGCGCTCAATGGTTTCGATTATGTTTTTCATAGCTCTATTACCCCCTTAAGATAACAAGAAGAAATTATAACACAGAGTTCCGATTTTGAGCAGGAATTTTAAGCTTCTTTATCGCTTTTTTTTAAAAGCTCTTTGTCCTCTTCTGAAAGGAAAAGCTCTTTGAAGAGGTCGGGCCTTTTCTCTTTTGTAATTTGGAGCATCTTTCCCCTTCGCCAGCGTCTTATCCGCTCGTGATCTCCGCTAAGGAGAACTTCGGGCACGGGATAGCCCATGTATTCGTTAGGCCTTGTATAATGGGGATATTCTAAGAGACCCGAGGTGAAGGACTCCTCAAGAAGGGAGTCTTCATCGCCCAAAACCCCTGGAATAAGCCTTACCACAGCATCGGAAAAAAGCATGGCCGGATATTCGGCTCCAGAGAGAACATAGTCGCCCATTGATATTAGATCGTCGGCAAGATGATCGATGACCCGCTCATCTACTCCTTCATACCTTGGACAAAGAAGTATCAAGTGCTTCTCGCCGGCCATCCTTGCGGCTAAATTATGATCAAACCTAGCTCCCCTGGGCGAAAAGAGGACCACCTTGGGCTTTATCTCTGCCTCTCCACTTAAGGCCTTTACGGCTTCAAAGAAGGGCTGGGCCTTCATTACCATCCCCGGCCCGCCTCCGTAAGGCACATCGTCGACTTGGCCGTGTTTGTCGGACGTAAAATCTCTTAAGTCATGAACTCTGATATCAAGAAGAGCTTTCTTTTTGGCTATTGCCAATATGCCGCTTTTAATGGGCGACTTAAAGATTTCAGGGAAGATGGTGACTATATCCAATTTCAAATCCAAATCACTCCAGAAGTCCGTCCGGCGGATCGATGATTACGCGGCCTTTACCCGGATCTATCGAGTTTATGATCTCTTTGACAGCCGGGATCAAAAATCTTTTAGAATCGGAAGCGACGACGTAGATATCGTTTGCTTGAGATTGTAGGACCTCGACTACCTGGCCGACCTTTTCGTTTGAGAGAGTGAAGACATCAAGGCCGATTATCTGATCGAGCCAAAAACTACCCTCCTCAAGCTCATGACGGTCGCTCTCAAAGACGGCAAGAAAGGAGCCGGCGATAGCTTCGGCTTGGTTTCTATCATCCACGCCCTTGAACTTTACCCGTACCGCTTTCGGTCCGATGCTGCTCGATTCGATTAGAAGCTTGGCCAGAGTTCTGCTCTGATCGGTCTTTAAGAGGAGGGTTTGGCCTTTTTCGAATCTGTCCATAAAATCCGTGAGGGGGAAGACGTTAACCTCCCCCTTCAACCCGTGCGGTTTTATAATTTTGGCTACATAAACGATAGACTCATCCATGTCGGACCAGCCTCTACTCAAATCAGTCGAGTATCTCGACTATGGCTTTCTTCCCTTCCTTGGTGGCAGACGCTTTGATGATCGTCCTGATCGCTTTGGCAATTCGTCCTTCCTTGCCAATGACCTTACCTATGTCATCGGGGGCTACCTGAAGTTGAAGGATAACGGATTTGTCACCGTCAATCTGATTCACCTTAACCGCTTCAGAATTATCAACCAGAGCCTGAGCTAGAGTCTCCAAAAGTTCCTTCATCTTACCTCCCGTGGGCTTACTTTACCGCTTCGAATTCTTTGCGAACGCCGGTTACCTCAAGCAACCTCTCAACGGTGTTGGTAGTCTGAGCTCCGTCTTTAAGCCACTTGAAGACCTTCTCCTTATCGAATTCGATGAAGGATGGTTCGGTCTTCGGGTCATACCTTCCGACGATCTCAAGAAATCTGCCGTCTCTGGGCATCCTGGAATCCGCAGCTACAATGCGGTAGAACGGCCTCTTCTTGCTGCCCGCCCTACTCAAGCGTATCTTTACAGCCAAACGTTATCACCTCCTATAGATCGATTCTTGGTAAAAATTTCTTACCCATTTTAGCATGAGTGTTTAATTTTCCAAATTGTTTCATCATCTTTTTGGTCTCATTGAACTGCTTCAAGAGCTGATTAACATCACTTGGAGCATGCCCTGAGCCCTTTGCGATCCTAGAACGCCTGCTACCGTTGATGATTTTCGGATCGCCCCTTTCCTCTTTGGTCATGGATGATATGATCGCCTCGATCCTTTTGAGATGGCCGTCATCTATGGTCGGCAGTTTTTTCGCCTTTAAGCCCGGGATGTTTGGCATCATCGAAAGGATCTGATCGAAAGAGCCCATCTTCCTGATTTGCCGCATCTGTTCCAAAAAATCGTTCAGGTCAAGCTCGTCTCTCTTTATCTTTTCGGCCAATTTAGCCGTCTCTTCGGCATCAAAGGCCGCCTCGGCCTTTTCGATCAAGGTTAAGACATCGCCAAGACCAAGCATTCGCTGGGCGAAGCGATCGGGATGGAACTCTTCGAATCCATCGAGCTTCTCACTTGAGCTGATGAATTTTATCGGCGAGCCGGTAACCGCTTTGATCGAAAGCGCGGCTCCGCCCTTGCTGTCTCCATCGAGTTTGGTGAGAACGAGCCCGGTAAAAGAGATTCGCTCCTTGAAGGAGAGGGCCATGTTTACGCCGTCTTGACCCATCATCGAATCGACGACCAGAAGAACTTCGCTGGGCCTAAAGGCCTTTTCAAGCTCAGAGAGTTCATCCATCATCTCTTGATCGACGTGAAGGCGGCCGGCCGTGTCGACGATGACGATATCGGCCCCTTCTTTGGTGGCCGCCTTTATTCCCCGCTCGATTATATCCCTTGGATCTTTGGAATCTCTTTCCGAATAGAATGAGACCTCGATCTTTTGGGAGAGGCTCTCTAATTGATCTATAGCGGCAGGGCGATAGATATCCGCTCCGATTAGAAGGGCGCGTTTGCCCCTGCTTTTAAGGAGTTTTGCAAGCTTTGCCGAGGAAGTCGTCTTGCCGGAGCCTTGGAGACCGATCATGAAGATTATCGTCGGCTTTTTTGGAGAGGTGTTGAGTTTGGTAAAATCTCGACCGAGAAGCTCGATGAGTTCATCTTTGACAATCTTTATTACTTGTTGAGCCGGGGTTAGGCTATTGAAGACCTCGCTTCCGACCGCCCGCTCCTTTATCTTGGCGATAAGCTCTTTTACCGCCTTGTAATTGGTATCCGCCTCCAAGAGGGCTATTCTGATCTCACGCAAGACCTCATCGACTACGGCTTCATTCAATCGGCCATGTCTTTTTAGCTTTGCAAATGTTTTTTGAAGTTTTTCGGTCAGGCTATCGAACATTATTTTTCCTTAAGGTTTTTAATTGCTGAGTTGAAAGATACCACATAATCAATAAGGGCCGCCTTCAAACATCGGCACCCTCTCCAAAAAGAGCTGATGAATATTCCTTTGGATCGAATGGGCTCATATCAAGCAGGCCTTCCCCTTGACCGACATAGAGAATCGGTATGCCGAGTTCTCCCGCTATCGCAACGACCACCCCGCCCTTGGCGCTTCCATCGAGTTTGGTGAGTATGATTCCATCAAGAGATAGAGCTTCGTTGAATTCTTTGGCCTGAACGATGCCGTTCTGGCCGGTGGTTGCGTCTATAACCATTAGGGTGATGACCGCATCGTCGCCAAGCTCCCTCACTGAAACCCTCTTTATCTTTTTTATCTCCTCCATAAGATTGCGGTCATTGTGGAGACGGCCGGCCGTATCGATCAGGATTATCTCTTTTTTTCGAGATTTTGCCGCAGCGATGGCATCATGGACAACAGCGGCCGGGTCTCCACCGATTTGATGGGAGACTATGTCAACCTTTAGGCGTTCAGCCCAGATCGATAGCTGCTTATCTGCAGCCGCCCTAAAAGTATCCCCGGCTCCAACCACCAGGCCCAAACCTCTATCCAGAGCGATCTTAGCAAGTTTGGCAAGGGAGGTGGTCTTACCGGTTCCGTTCACGCCAACAAGAATGATCGCCTTGGGATGGGGTTCTGCAAACGGGTCGATGGTCGAAATAGATATTTTCTCCTCAATTATCTTGACCAAGCTCGCCCTGAGTTCATCTGTTGGAAGATTTTTCGTCTCGCCTGCCTTAAGTCTTAAGTCCAAAAGGACGGACTCGGTTTGGCTAAGGCCCATATCGGTCATTATGAGGGCCTCTTCTAATTCTTCAAAGAAGCTCTCATCAATCGCTCTTTTGGAAAAAGGCAGTTTTAAGTGGCTTAAAAGGTTTTCTCGGCTTTTTTTTAGACCGTTTTGGAATCTGTTCAGCAACTGATCTCACCCATCAACTGGCCTTATCGTTCAATCTATCTAATCTCTGGGATATCACGCTTGATATGCCGTCGGATTGCATGGAGACGCCGTAGAGTGAATCGGCAATCTCCATAGTTCTCCTCTGGTGAGTTATTATCAAAAATTGAGTATTTCTCCTCTCGGCCTCAAGGAGAGTTAAAAAGCGGATGAGATTATTGTCATCTAGGGCAGGCTCAACCTCATCCAAGAGATAGAAAGGGCTCGGCTTGGTATGATATATGGCAAAAAGAAGGGCCAGGGCGACAAGGGATCTCTCTCCGCCGGAGAGAAGGGTTATCTTGGAAAGACGCTTGCCGACCGGATTTGCCTCAATCTCTATTCCGCAAGAGAGAAGGTCTTCATCGCCGATTAAGATAAGACTCGCCTCCCCGCCGGGAAAGAGGCGGGAGAATATCTCTTTGAAGTTCGAGTTGACCTCTTCAAAGGTGCTGTTGAAGCGATCTATCAGCTTCTCTTCGATAACCTTCGTCACTTTAAGAAGTGAACTCCGGCTTCTTTTTAGGTCGGCCATTTGATCGTTCAAAAAATTGTATCGCTCCTCAAGATTCAGGCATTCTACCGCCGCAACCTCGTTTACGGGGCCGATCTTGGCATGACTCTCTTTGAGCTTCTTCAACTTTTCTTGGAATTCCAAAAGGTTAATTCGTTTTGGGGCTGAGGCAAGAGCATCTTTCAGTTCGATATTAAACTCATCGACTAGTCGCTTGGTGAGATCGGAAATCTTGACTTTAAGCTGACCCTTTTCTACCTCGATCAAAGAGGTCTCCTTTTCAAGCTCGACCTTTTTTACGTCTATAAGTGTCGTCTCGGCACTCAATGACTTGTATCTTTCCCTGGATTTTTTGGTGTCTACCTTCTCATTTGTGGCCAAAGAAGCTAAATTCTCATCTATCTCTTTTGCCCTTTCAAAAAGTGTGGCAAAGAGCTCATGGAGGGGTTGAATTCTAAGGCGCAGACTCTCTCTGGCTAGCACGGTCTTGTTGCCGGTTTCAAGTTCTTTTTTTAGACCGTTCAGCTCCTTATTTTGGACGACCAATTGGGCTCTCAACATTTCAAGGTTATCTTTTCGAAGAGAGGTTTGCCCCTCAGACTCCCTCGACTTGGATTTTAGTTCCGTTAGGCGCTCGATTGAGACTATCAGCTCTGACTCTCTCTCCTCTTTGATCTTGTTAAGATCGAAGGCCTCCCTCTTAAGTTCGAGCAATAGGGAGGCGAGGCTTTTTAAACGATCGTCGGAACTTTTTGACGCATCTTCGATCTCAGTTAAGCGATCGGATTCGGCTTTGAGCTCTTCTTTCCTCTTTATTGAGTGTTCCCTAATCGAGCTAAGTTTAAGCGTTGTCTCGGCAAATCTTTTTTCTATTTCTTTGAGTGCCTCTTTGGCAGTCTTTAGTTTCGCCTCTAATTCCTCTCTTTCCCTATCAAGCGCTTCAATCTTTGAGTCTTGGGCCTTAAGGCTTTCTTCGATGGAGTCTTTCCTCTTTTTGAGCCTAGCCAAATCGGTCTTGTGAACGATCGACCCAAAAGATTCGGCCTTTGCAACCCTTATAACCCCCTCTTTCTTGACGATATCACCGCTTACGGTAACAAGATCGAACCGGTTTTTGGGGCTTAAGATGATTTTAAAGGCCTCCTCAAGATCGTTTACTATTAAAAAGCTGCCAAGGATGCGTTTTAAGAGGGGCTTTAAGGAATCATCTATTTGCACCTTTTCCAAGGCCGAAGGATACGACTCTGGAGCTTTTGGGATTTCGATACCTTCGCCAAGGCCTAAAAGCGGGATGATGCTCGCAAAACCGGAGTTTTCGGCCTTTAGACCCAAGGCGGCTCTTTTGGCGCCGTCTAAATCTTTCGTCAAAAGGGAGTATGCCCCCTCCCCCAAAGCGGCTTCAATGGCGATCTCATAGCCCTCTTCAACCTCTAAAAGGTCGCTCAAGACGCCAAGATTCGTATCGCTTCCCTTTGAGATGAGCCGTTTGATAGAATCCGGGTAATGGGCACCACTCTCAAGGTTGGCTGCAAGAAGACTTATCTTGCTCTGGGCGGAAAGAAGCTCTTCGTCTTGTTTTCGTTTTAAGGTGCGAGAGATCGAAATATCTTCCTCTATCTTGGAGAGTCGACTTGCAATCTCATCAACCTTGCTTTGGCCGGAGTCAAGGTTAAGAGTGACCGATTTGAGCTCAAGTTCTAGAGCTTCAGCTTCATCGGCCAGCTTTCGGTCTACGCCTTCGGCCGAGAGGAGTCTCTCTCTTAGCATTCGCTCCTCAACCCTCTGCGTTTCCATTTCAAGCTGCACCTCTTTGAGCTGTCTCTCTTTTTCAAGGATGATCGACTGGTTTTGAGCCAGCTCAAGTTTTATGTCGCTTAATTCTTTTTCGAGCTTCAAAAGAGAGGCCGCAGCTTCGTCGATTAAGGAATCTTGCGCCAACCTTTCTTTCTGAACCGACTCCATCTCGCCCTTGAGCATCTCCATTTTTTGATCGATTTTTGAGGCTTCCTCTTCCTTCGACCTTATCCCGCTCTCAAGACGATATATCTGCATTCTAAGTTCGCTCATCTTCTCAATAAGATACTTACCCTTCTCTTCGAGCAAGAGCAAACCGGAGTTTAAGCGCTCCATTATCCCTTTCAGCTCGCGGCGATGCTCACCGATATCTCCGACAAAATCGCCCTTCTCTTCGAGTTCTGCCTGTATTCTTTCCATCTCAGAGCGCTTGCTCTTGACCTCATTGCTGATCTTGATCAGATCCTCTTCGATCAGGTTTGATTTGGACGCCTTATTCTTCCATTCAGATTGGAGGTTGTAGAGTTCGAAGATTATCATCGAGCTTTCCAAGCTGCGGATCTGTTCAGAGAGTTTGGCGGCCCTTTCGGCAAGTTTGGCTTGCTCTCGCAGGGGATTTAATTGCCTCTCGACTTCTTTGGCGATATCTTTGATTCGAAGAAGGTTCTGCTCCATGCCTTGGAGTTTTTTGACGGCTCTCTCTTTCCTTTTGCGATGCTTGAGAACGCCCGCCACCTCTTCGATCAGGAGCCTTTTTTCGTCAGAGCGTGAGCTCAAAACCTCATCTATCCGGCCCTGTCCGATTATGCAATGGACTTCCCGACCGAGTCCGATATCGGAGAGAAGATCTTGAATATCTATCAGCCTGACAGTTGAGCCGTTTATGAAATAATCGCTCTGGCCCGAGCGTAACATGCGACGGGTTATTGTGACTTCAGCAAAATCGATTGCCAGATATCCGTCGCTATTGTCCAGGGTGAGGGAGACTTCGGCCAGCCCGGAAGCGGGCTTGCTGGAGCTGCCAGAAAAAATGACATCCTCCATCATCGAGCCGCGCAGAGACCTTGGGCTTTGTTCGCCCAGAACCCAGAGGATGGCGTCGGTAAGATTGCTCTTTCCGCTGCCGTTTGGACCAACGATTACCGTAACCCCCGTTTCAAAATCAAGGGTGGTCTTTTTTGCAAACGATTTGAAACCCTTTATGTTTAAAGATTTTAGATACATAAACTTCCTTAGGGGTTAATAAGAACGGGCCTTCGCTCTCATTTAAATACCTTTGGTTTTGAGCTTGTCCAAAGCGCTCTTTGCAGCTTCCTGTTCGGCGCCCTTCTTGCTCTTGCCCTTTCCGTGGGCGGTCACTTCTTTGGCCAAGCTTACCTCAACTATAAAGTCTAGATCATGAAAAGGACCGCTCTCCTCTACCAGACGATAGTTTGGAAGCTCTTTGAAGTGCTTCATCGCGAATTCTTGAAGCTCGGTTTTAAAATCAAGGCTCTGTAAGGCTTCGTAATTGGCATTGAGAGAGCTTTTAAATAATTCCAAAACGAAATCTTTGGTTTTGGCGAGCCCTAGGTCGAGATACAAGGCTGCGATAAGAGCTTCGAAAGCATTCTCCAAAATCGAATCGGAATCTTTAAGCCCCGAGTTCTCGGCCCCTTTGCCTAGCAACAGGTGTTCGCCAAGGTCGATCGATCTTGCCGCTTTGGCCAAGCTGGTTGAGCTGACTATGGTTGAGCGAAACTTTGCCATCTCACCCTCGTTCATTGCCGGATTTTCCGCATAGATGGCTTCGGTTATGATGAACTCTAGAACCGAATCTCCCAAAAATTCCATTCTCTCATTGGATCGAAAAGGCGGATTCTCCGCTGCATAAGAGCTATGAGTCAACGCTTCCAAAAGAAGGGCTTTGTCATTGAACCGTAAGGAGAGGCTCTCTTCGAATCGGCTTGGGTCTCGAACGCTACGCATACGAATGCGCCTAAGCTAAGTCTTGGGGCCTGCCAACAATTAAGCTGGCATTGTGGCCGCCAAATCCAAGCGAATTGGAGAGAGCATACGAGACCTTTTTCTTTACAGCCTTATTGGGAACATAATTTAAATCGCACTTTGGGTCGGGATTCTCGTAGTTTATGGTGGGCGGAACGATGCCTGAATCGATGGCAAGGGCGCAAGCCACAAGCTCTATTCCGCCGGCCGCTCCAAGAGCGTGACCCGTCATCGACTTGGTTGAGCTGACCAAAAGATTGTCAGCGTGATCGGCAAATACTTCTCTTATGGCCATAGTTTCGAACTCATCGTTTAAGGCCGTAGAGGTCCCGTGTGCGTTTATGTAGTCTATGCTTTCTGGCTTAAGGCCCGCCTCTTCAAGGGCTAATCTCATCGATTTTGCCGCCCCTTCGCCGCGTGGGGCCGGGGCCGTTATGTGATATGCGTCCGCGGTCGCTCCATAACCGATAAGTTCAGAGTAGATCTTAGCTCCCCGCCTGAGCGCACCTTCAAGGGTTTCGAGTATGACTATGCCGGCTCCCTCTGCGATGACAAACCCGTCTCTTGCGGCGTCAAAGGGGCGGCTTGCCCTCTTGGGCTCGTCGTTCCTTATGGAAAGAGCCCTGGCGGAGGCAAATCCGGCAACGGCAAGTGGGGTTACGGGGGCTTCGGTTCCACCGGCTATGGCAATGTCGGCAGCTCCCCTTCGAATAGTCTCGAAGGCCTCTCCGATGGCATGACTAGCCGAAGCGCAGGCCGTAACGGGAGCAAAATTTACTCCCTTGGCGTTGAAGAAGATGGAGATATTTCCTGCGGCGATATCCGGTATCATCATCGGCACCAAGAAGGGACTCACTTTGGAGGGTCCTTTTTCGATGAGGATGCGATTCTGGTCCTCTAAGGTTCTAAGTCCGCCGATTCCAGATCCGACTATAACGGCGGTCCGGTCTGAGATTGAATCATCGATAGTAAGATTAGCATCATCCAAAGCCAGCTTAGCAGCCGCAACCCCAAGATGTGAGAAGCGGTCCATCCTTTTAGCCTCTTTGAAGTCCATGAAATCAGCTGGATTGAAGCTTTTGACCTCACCGGCTATCTTGGAAGTATACTCGCTTGGATCGAAGAGAGTTATCGTATCTACCCCAGACTCCCCGCTCGTCAAAGCCCGCCAGAAATCGTCTTTACCGATACCGGTGGCGGCTATAGGACCAAGTCCGGTTATGACAACTCTGCGCTGCAACCTTTGCCTCCCTTAAACGTCTCTTTGAATTCCTTCATCAAGCTTGCGATTATCGTTTTGACCGGAAGGATGTTAGTTATCTCGCCGACCCGCTCTCCCGAGAAGGCCAATCCTTTTTCCATATCGCCCACTTGGGCTCTCTCTAGGGCTTCGATGATGCAGTATTTTCGATTGCAGTGTTTGAGACAAACCATGCACTTTTTAATATTTTTGAAGGATGGAATCTTGCCGTCTAAGAGATCCTTAACAAACTGGGTCTTTATGGCCCGGCCGATCAGACCGACCGGACTTTCGATCAAAATCACATCCTCAGGCCCCGCATCGAGGTAAGCCTGTTTAAGCGAGTCGGCGGCCCCGCTCTCCTCGCTTGCCGCAAATCTCGTTCCTATCTGAACGCCGTCGGCCCCCATACAGATTGCCTTGGTCATATCCCGGCCGTGTAGAATGCCGCCGGCCGCAATAACCGGAATCTTTATCGCATTTACGATGTCGGGCAGTATCGAAAAGAGGGGTTGATCCGTTCCCAGGTGTCCACCGGCCTCTTTGCCCTCAACTATCACGGCCGAAGCCCCGAATTTCTCGGCCAACTTAGCGGCCTTGACCGAAGATGCGATGGGAACGATAGGCACATTATACTCTTGGCCGATGGCGAAGACCTCGCGCGAAAACCCCGCCCCGGCCACAATCAAGTCTATGCCTTCCTTTGCGGCTGCAAGGACCAGATCCAAAAACTCGCGCACGGCAACCATTACGTTTATGCCGATTATCCCATCACTTAAAGATCTGGCCGTTCTGATGTTCTCTATTAGTTCATCCGGGTGGATGCCGGATGCCGCTATTAGCCCTATTCCGCCTTCGTTGGCCACGGCGGCCGCAAGGCGTGCCATCGAAATCCTAACCGCCATCCCACCCTGGATTATCGGAACGCTCGGCCTGAGATTGCCGATCTTAAGCTGTGGAAACTCCATATGAATTACTCTCCAAAAATTTATTCGACCTTTAAGCTTTGCTTGAGATGTAGGTTACAGCATCGCCGACGGTTAAAATCTTCTCAGCGTCTTCGTCTGAGATCTCCAAACCAAACTCTTCAAGTTCAACGATATCGAGCGAATCGGCTCCAAGATCATTTAAAAACGATACCTCCGGCTTGATGGCTGAACCGTCGACCCCCAATTGATCGATGATGATGCTCTTGACCTTCTCAAAGACTTCTGCTGACATTAAACTCCTCCTTGAATTTTTGATTTATGGATTATACCTTAGATTACCATTCCGCCGTCAACATTTATGACTTGGCCCGTTATGTAGGCCGATTCATCAGAAGCCAGAAAGGCGATCAGATTGGCCACATCTTCGGGACGTCCAAATGCCCCAAGCGGTATCGATGCAATGAGCTTATCTTTCATCTCATCGGCAAGAATATCCGTCATTCTGGTCTCGATGAACCCCGGCGCAACCGCATTAACCCGAACGCCGCGAAGTGCAAACTCTCTGGCCGCCGCTTTGGTCAGACCAATTATACCAGCTTTTGACGCAGCATAATTGGCTTGGCCGATATTACCGGTCACCCCAACGACCGAAGAGAGATTGATTATCGACCCGGACTTGGCTTTGAGCATGGCCTTGGAGGCGGCCTGGATGCAGTTGAAGGTTCCCTTGAGATTGACGGCTATTACTTGGTCGAACTCCTCCTCTTTCATCCTGATGAGTAGGCTATCTCGGGTTATGCCGGCATTGTTGACCAAGATGTCAATCTTTTCAAATTCGTTCAAAACCCGCTCGACCATCGCCTTTGTCTCCTTAAAATCGGCAACATCGGCCGCGATATGCAAAGCTCTGACACCTTTCGATGCGATCTCGTTGACCAAGTCTTCGGTATCCTTCGATGCGGAGGTGCTGTTTACGACTACGTCCGATCCAAGCTCGGCCAAGAGAATCGATGTGGCCCGGCCGATGCCTTTAGCCCCGCCGGTAACGAGAGCCACCTTTCCTTTTAGATCCATTAGACCTCCTTAATCGATGAGAGAGTCGCATTTAAACTCATTGGATCTTCCACATTTAGGCATTTTGCATCCGGCAGAATCTTTGATATAAGGCCGGATAGAACCCTTTTTGGACCAAGCTCGATAAAGACTGAGGCGCCTGAGCGATCCATCTCTAATACGCTCTTCACCCATTGGACCGACGACTCCATCTGTCCGCTCAAGGCTTCTTTTAAGGTTTTTGGATCGGTCGAAGCCCTTCCGGTAAGATTCGATATGACAGGGATGGAGGCCTCTTTGAATTCGGTTCCTTCCAAAATTTGGGAGAACTTAAGGCTTGCCTTGCTCATCAAAGGTGAGTGGAAGGCGCCGCTAACCGCAAGCTCAATGACCCGCTTGGCCCCCGCCGCTTTAAGTTCGTTTATAGCTAGCTCAAGGATGGCAGCCTCTCCTGAAATTATGGTCTGACCGGGAGAATTATAGTTAGCTATGGCTATGACGCCCTCTTTGGAAAGGTTTGAGAGGATGGCCTCGATCCGATCGCCCGCGATTCCGATGACGGCCGCCATCTTTCCCGGATTTTCTGTTGCCGCCTTATCCATGAGGCTTGAGCGCTCCTTAAGCAGTAGCAAGGCCGACTCGAAAGTTAAAACCCCCGCCGAAAGGAGGGCATTATACTCTCCCAAGCTGTGCCCCGCCACAAGATCCGCAGCCACGCCTTGAGCCCTTAGGGCAAGCTCACATATGCGATTGGTTAAAAAGATTGCCACTTGTGAATTTATCGTTCTTTGAAGTTCATCTTCGGGGCCATTGATTGTGAGGTCCTTTATCTTCCTTTCTAAAATCGCTTCGGCCGTGTCAAAGAGGGCTAAGGATTCTTGGTCAGACGATATGAAGTCTTTAGCCATCCCCAAATATTGAGAGCCCTGTCCCGGAAAGACGAAGGCTACTTTCTTCTTCAAGATGGGCCGCCTTTCGACTTCTTGATTTCGCCAATAAGCGCGGTTAAGACCTCAGCCGTATCACCGACTATGCCATAGGTTGCCGCTTCAAAGATGGGCGCATCGGGGTCTTTGTCGATGGCGATTATGCAATCTGTGGCCTGGATGCCGGCCACATGGTGAATGGCGCCCGAGATCCCGCAGGCGATATATAACTTTGGAGCGACGGTCTTTCCGGTCTGGCCGATCTGTTGCTGATAGGGCAGGAGCCCATCATCCACCAGCGGGCGAGTTGCTCCAATCGCGCCGTCCAAAAGTTCGGCAAGTTCTTTTGCTAGAGCAAACGTAGTTTGAGAAGATGCGCCGCGGCCGCAGCCGACGATGATATCGGCGTCCTCCAGGTTTAAGCTCTCACCTTCATCTTTTATGAATTCTAGAACCTTCACCCCAGATTTTAATCCTTTGTCCACCGTTTCGTGCATAATTCTAACTTGGTTTTTCGTTGATTTTTTCGGCAGCTTAAAGACGTTTGGACGGATCGTCGCCATCTGGGGACGTCTTTCAGAGCAGACTATCTCGGCCATGATGTTTCCGCCAAAACCGGGGCAACTGCCTAGAAGCTCTCCGCTCGCTGAGTCTAAGGCTAGCTCCAAGCAGTCCGCGGTAAGCCCTGTATTTAAGATGGCGGCAAGATAGGGCATCATTGCCCTGCCAAAGGTGGTGGCTCCGGCCAATATCACTTCCGGTGAATACTTGGAAAAAAGACCTGCAAACAGCTTTGCAAAGATGACCTCATCAGGCTCGCCAAGAG
>JBBIRY010000004.1:0-29335 GCA_037441605.1 Actinomycetota bacterium
ATAGTGCATGGTGAACTCCAAGCCGTTATCGGTGGCGATCTCTCTCACCTTGAAGGGAGCCTCATTCAAGAAGTCGAGCAAGAAAGCCGTGATGCTTCGGCTCGTCTTCTCTTTGAGGATTCTAGCCTGGACATAACGGCTCATGTCATCGATGATCGATACTTGATACCGGTATCCTTTCCCCTCGAGAGAGGGCAGATGCTTTAAGTCGAGCTGAAGGCTGCCCGGATCTTTCTTTTCAAAGCGGATGATCTTCCCTCTCTTTTGCTTCTCAAAGAGTCTGTTCTCTCCATTCCTTTTGAGTATTCCGTATACGGTGGAGCGGGCCATGGAAAGCCTAATCGCCAACTTATCCGGACCCTCCTTGTGTCTCTTTCTCGCTTTAAGCACCTTTTGCTCTTGATTCGAGGGGGTCTTAAGGGGACTTACCTTTGGCCCAGATTTGCGATCATAAAGACCTTTCGATCCTTCCTCTCGGTGCCTTCTTATCCAGAAGTAACAGCACTTTCTGGATATTCCGAGCTGATGTGCTATCGCGGTCACCTTCTCACCCTTTAGATACCGCTCAACTAATAGCTGTCTGGAAAATGTGGTCAATCTTGCGTTACAATGCATTCGGTAACACTCCTTTCTTTTGCCCTTTTCCAACTCCAATTGTATAGGAGTGTTACCAAGTTATCGAAGGTTTACAACCAGTTGCCAGCTAAAAGCCACGATCCTTGCACTTTTGCTATCTGCTAACAACTCACAACTTCTTTTAAACCGCCATATCATTTTTAGACACGCTTAGGGCTAATCACGCCCAACTCCACGCTCTGGTCGCTTCCCTTCAAAAAGTCTAAAATGTTTAAGAAGCACCGCTTCAAATAACCCCAACTAGGAGGGGCCTTGCAACTTATCATCAAGATAACCATGAGTCTCATAATCATCTTAACGGCGACCGGGATCGCTAAGAAATTTCCCGATATCGCCGGGCTGATTGCCGTCATGCCGCTCACGGGCGCGCTGGTCTTTGCCTGGGTCCATATAGAAAACAAGGGCAACCAGATGGTGATGGAGGCTTTTTCTAAGGGAGCGCTTTACGGAATCCTACCCAGCATCATATTCTTTCTGATCGCGGCTGTTTGCATAAGAAAGGGAGCTTCGCTCCCAATAACCATGGTTTTTAGCTTTGGCGGCTGGTTGGTCGCGGCCGTAATCCACAGGCTGGTTCTTTCGGTCAGGTAGAATTGGATTAAAGGTGACGGATGGACGAGTTCAAAGCGGCAAAAAATAGAATAACCGAGCTTAAAGAGGCGATAGAGCATCACAACTATCGTTACTACGTTTTGGACGCGCCGGAAATCTCCGATGCCGAATACGATAAGCTGATGAGCGAACTCATCGACCTGGAGGAGAAGCACCCTTCCCTCACTACCAAAGATTCGCCTACCCAAAGGGTGGGAGCACCGCCTGCTGAAGGGTTCACCGAGGTCAGACATAGAACCAAAATGTTAAGTCTTAGCGACGCCTTCTCTTTAAGTGAACTTACCGCCTTCTTCGAGCGGGTCAAAAAGGGTCTGAGCGCTCAAGATGAGGAGATCGAGTACGTCTGTGAGCTTAAAGTGGACGGCACCGCCATCTCGCTCACCTATGAGAACGGCGTTTTGACCAAGGCGGCCACTCGGGGCGATGGAGAAGTGGGCGAAGAGATAACTCAGAATGTGCGCACCATCCGCTCAATCCCACTTCGCCTAATGAGTTCCAATCCGCCTGCTTTGGTCGAGGTTAGGGGCGAAGCCTTCATCTCGCTCGAGCAGTTTGCCGGCATCAACGCGGAAAGGGCGGCGGCCGGCGAAAGTCTCTTTGCTAACCCCAGAAATGCGGCTGCCGGCTCACTTCGTCAGCTGGACTCCAATATCACGGCCGCCAGAGAACTCGATTCCACATTCTATGGTCTCGGCTATGCCGATGGGATGGCTTTTGCTACCCATTTTGAGATTCTGGATTTCTTGAAGGAGCGCGGTTTTAAGGTTGGCAGATACTCCAAACTTGCAAAGAGCAAAGAAGAGGTCTTCGATTTTTGCAAAACTTTTGAGCAAAAGCGACGAGAGCTTCCCTTTGAGATCGATGGGGTGGTAATCAAGGTCAACTCTTTGGAACAGCAGAGCCGTCTTGGAGCGACGACCAGGTCGCCAAGATGGGCGGTCGCCTACAAGTTTGCGGCCGAGCAGCGGACGACCAAGTTATTGGATATTGAGGTTAGCGTGGGGCGCACCGGAGCCTTGACCCCGGTCGCCATTTTGGAGCCGGTCTTGATTGCGGGCTCAACCGTCAGCCGAGCCACTCTCCACAATGAGGACGAGATAGAGAGGAAAGGGCTCTTAATCGGAGACAGCGTCATCGTCCAGAAGGCGGGCGATGTCATCCCCGAAGTTGTCGCTCCGATTCCTTCCAAAAGGACCGGATCTGAGCGTCGTTTTGAGATGCCGGGCAATTGTCCCTCTTGCGCAAACCCGGTCATACGCCCGACCGGCGAGGCCGTCAGAAGGTGCGATAATATCACCTGTCCAGCTCAGCGCACCGAACACATTTTGCACTTTGCCAGCCGAGCCGCACTCGATATCGAGGGGCTCGGCCCCGCCGTGGCAGAGGAGCTTCTCTCCAAAAAGCTGATCGAGGATATAGCGGACCTCTATTTCTTGGCCGAAGAAGATTTTAAAAAGGTGGAGCATTTCAAGGAGAAGGCGGCCTCAAACCTCAAAGCAGCCATAGAGAAGTCGAAGGAGAGACCGTTTCCCCGCCTACTATACGGCCTTGGCATCCGTCATGTCGGCTCGCATATCGCCGATGTTTTGACACGCGCCTTTCCTTCGATCGATCTCTTGGCCGAGGCCGATTTTGAAAAGCTCACGGCGGTCAATGAGATCGGGCCGGCGGTAGCCGAAAGTGTCATCAACTTCTTTAACGAAAAACCCAACCTCAAAGTGATAGAGAAACTCAAGACGGCCGGCTTAAACATGACGGCCGCTCAAGCGGAAGTCTCTGGTGGGAAATTGACCGATTTGACGTTCGTTTTGACCGGCACGCTCGAAAGCATGGGCCGCGAAGAGGCGATTGAAAAGATAAAGGCGCATGGCGGCCGCATCTCAAGCAGCGTTTCGAAAAAGACAGACTATGTTGTGGTGGGGAGCGAGCCCGGCAGCAAGTTTGAGAAGGCCAAGGAGCTTGAGGTCAAGATCATAGGCGAAGAGGAGCTTTTGAAGCTAATTGGAGAATAAGAGGACTACCTGGACCATTTCGGATATCGTCAAGGCCTTGCTCCTTCTTTTCGGCTTCACTTTCGCAAGCACTTTCCTCCCCTTGAACAGACTTTTAAGCCGGTTGAATCTGACCGAAAACACCGCCGCCTTTCTCGGGATGCTCATCATATATTTGGCGACGCTCCTTGTCGTCTTCATCTTCGGCCCCAAACGAAAGGGCAATCGCATAAGTGAGCTCGGCCTTGTCCCCTTCGATTTGCTGAAAGTCCTCTCCTCCGTCTTGAAATTGCTGCTCATCATCAAACTGGCAACCGCCGTCTACGCCGCCCTGGCCGAGGGCTTCTTCAGCTTCACACCGGCCCAAGACAATTTCGAACTGGTTCCCAAGGTCTTTGGGAGGGGAACCGGAGGCTTCATCCTGGCCTTTTTGATGACCGTAGCTATAGCGCCCTTTGTCGAAGAAATCTTCTTTCGAGGGTTTATCTACCCGGCCCTGCGTGATAATATTGGAGTGGTTTGGGCTGCCATCTTAAGCTCATTTATTTTTGCCCTTTTTCACGGCGACGCCTGGCTGATGCTTCCGATCATGATGCTCGGCTTCGCCTTGGTTTATCTCTACGAAAAAGAGAGCTCGCTTTGGCCGTCCATCCTTTTGCACTCCATGTATAATCTGCTTACGGTGCTCGTCATCTATTTTGCGGAGGTCTAAATTGTCCATAGACAAGAAAGAAGTGGAACATGTGGCTCTTCTTGCCCGCCTTGCCTTAAGCGATGAGGAGAGAGAATCCTTCGTAAGGCAGCTCAGCCAGATCTTGGATCATGCCTCAAAGATTGCTGAGCTGAAGACGGAAGGCGTCCAGCCTACCTCTCACCCCTTGCCTCTTAAGAACGCCCTGCGGAAAGATGAGATAAAACCATCCTTCTCTCTCAAAGAGGCTCTCTCTTCCGCTCCATTAAAAGAGAATGACATGATAAGGGTGCCAAAGATAATTTGATCGATTGCAGGCGGGAGATGAGTTTGCCCATTGCTTCATGAGATGACCATACTAAAGCTGCATAAAGAACTTGCAAGCGGCAAGATCTCTTCGCTCGAACTGACCCAAGATCTTCTAAGGAGGATCGATAAGGTCGATCCCAAGATAAAAGCCTACCTTCGTCTGACCGAAGAGGAGGCCTTGCGGTCGGCCAAGGCGGCAGACGAGAGATTTGCAGCCAAGGATAGGATAAACCCCCTCCTTGGCATCCCCTTTGCTCTAAAGGATAACATGTGCGTAAGGGGCGCCGAGACGACTTGCGCCTCCAAGATACTTGAGGGTTACATTCCGGCCTATTCGGCGAGCGCGGTTGAAAGGCTTCAAGAGGTCGGCGCGGTCATGGTCGGCAAGGCCAACATGGATGAATTCGCCATGGGCTCTTCCACCGAAAACTCGGCCTTCCAGCTCACAGCCAACCCTTGGGACACAAGCCGGGTGCCGGGCGGTTCAAGCGGCGGCTCGGCCGCGGCAGTCGCCGCAGATGAGGCCATCTTTGCTCTCGGTTCGGATACGGGCGGCTCCATCCGCCAGCCCGCCGCCCTCTGCGGGGTTGTCGGCATGAAGCCGACATACGGCCGCATCTCCAGATACGGTCTTGTCGCCTTCGCCTCCTCGCTCGATCAGATCGGACCGCTCACCAAATCGGTGGAGGACAGCGCCCTGGTCTTGAATGCCATCTGTGGCTACGATGAAATGGATTCCACCTCGCTCAAGGTTGATACCATCGATTTTACGAAGAGTCTTTCCGGCGGGATCAAGGGTCTCAAAGTCGGCGTCCCCAAGGAACTTATGGGCGAGGGGATCGACTCCGATGTCAAGATCAAAGTCGAAGAGGCTTTGAAGATATTCGAGTCCTTGGGCGCCCGCGTTCAAGAGACCAGCCTGCCCCATGCGGGGTACGCCCTCTCGGCCTATTATCTGATCGCACCGGCCGAAGCCAGCTCGAATCTGGCCCGGTTCGATGGGGTTCGTTATGGCCATCGCACGAAGGAAGAGGCGGCCGATATGGTCGAGATGTATTCCAAGACTCGGGCCGAAGGTTTCGGCGCCGAGGTTAAAAGAAGGATAATGCTCGGCACATATGCCTTATCTGCCGGCTATTACGAAGCGTACTACGGTCAGGCTCAGAAGGTTCGCACGCTCATCATCAATGATTTCAACGAGGCCTTCGGTGAGCACGACGTTCTCATCTCACCGACCGCTCCGACCGTCGCCTTTAAGACGGGCCAGAAGACGGCCGACCCGCTTGCCATGTATATGTCCGATATCTGCACCATACCGACGAATCTGGCCGGGCTGCCGGCCATCTCGCTCCCCTGCGGTTTAAGCCAAGGTCTTCCCGTCGGTCTGCAGATAATGGGAAGGGTCTTGGATGAAGAGACGATCCTTAAGGCGGCCTACGCCTTTGAGCAGGAATTTAAGTTTGAAGATAAGCCCGGTATATAGAAGCTCTTAGAAGAGGATAAAAGATGGAGTTTGAAGCCGTCATAGGCCTGGAGATCCATGTCGAATTGAACACATTGAGTAAGATGTTCTGCGGCTGCTCGGCCGATTTCTTCGGGGCCGCGCCCAACACCTTGACCTGCCCGGTCTGCTTGGGCTTGCCGGGAGCGCTTCCGGTAGCCAATGAAACGGCCCTGGAGTATACGGCATTAATCGGTCTCGCTTTGGGCTGCACCGTCTCACCCGTCACCAAATTCGACCGCAAGAACTACTTTTATCCCGATATGCCCAAAGATTATCAGATCTCTCAATATGACATGCCCGTCTGCAAGGATGGCTTTTTGGATGTCGAGATGACGGCGGCCGAACTCTCCGAGAGGAAGGCCGAGCCTTACGTGAGGAAAGTCAGGATAAACAGGGCTCATCTGGAGGAGGATACCGGAAAGCTCGTCCACGTCGGCGAGTCCGGCCGGATAGCCGAAGCCGAATATAGCCTGCTCGATTTCAATCGGGCCGGTGTTCCCTTGGTTGAGATAGTGACCGAGCCCGACATCCGCTCGGCCGATGAGGCCAAAGCCTTCACGCAGACGCTAAAGAACGTCATCGAGCATTTGGGCGTATCCGATTGCGATATGGAGAAGGGCTCCTTCCGCTGTGACGCCAACATCTCTCTTAGGCCCAAAGGATCAACCGAACTTGGCACCAAATCGG
This sequence comes from Actinomycetota bacterium, assembly GCA_037441605.1. Taxonomy (GTDB): domain Bacteria; phylum Actinomycetota; class Aquicultoria; order UBA3085; family Oleimmundimicrobiaceae; genus Yes70-04. Next base: position 6,431 of record JBBIRY010000004.1, read on the forward strand.
AAGTTAAGAACATGAACTCTTTTAGGGCCATCCAACGGGCTCTCATCTATGAGATAGAGCGGCAGACCAAGGTATTGAACGGGGGAGGCCGCGTCATTCAGGAGACCCGTCATTTTGACGCGGCGACCAATACCACGAGTTCGCTTCGGAGCAAGGAGGAGGCTCACGACTACCGCTATTTTCCCGAGCCCGATCTGGTTCCAAAAGTCTTTACCCAAGCCGAGATCGACGCTCTCAAAGGATCGCTGCCCGAGCTTCCCCAGGATAAGCGGAGAAGGTTCATGGCTGATTACGGCTTGTCTTTGTCGGATGCTGCCATCTTGACCTCATCCAAGGCGATGGGGGATTACTTCGAGGAGTGCATGAGACTAAAGGGCGAGGCCAAAAAGGTGGCCAACTGGATGATGGGCGAGCTTTCGATGCACCTTAACGCCTCCAACTTAAAGATTGATGAGTCGGCTGTCACCCCAAAACATCTGGTTTCTCTGCTCAAATTGATAGAAGCCGGCACGATAAGCGGGAAGATGGCAAAGGATATCTTCGCCGAAAGCTTTGAGACAGGTAAGCTCCCAGAGGTGATAGTCGAAGAGAAGAATCTCTCCCAAGTAAGCGACTCCTCGGAGATAGAACGGATAGCCCAGATGGTCTTAGAGGAGAATCCGAAGGCAGTTCAAGAATTTGCCGAGGGCAAAGAGAGGGCGATCGGTTTTCTCGTCGGCCAAGTCATGCGATTGAGTCAAGGCCGGGCCAACCCGGGTCTGGTCAACGAGATACTCAAAGAGAAACTTAAGGGCTGAGGCATTTTTAGCGGATGGCCTTTTTGATGTGATAAAATGCTACTTATTTTTGAAGGGTTTTTAGAACTTGGGAAAGCATGTAAAGAAGAGGTTTAAGCGGCCGCTCAAGCCGGAAAGGCTAGGCGGCGACCGTCCCATAAGCAAGAGCCCGCGGACCAGAAGCGTCTTTGGCCGCCTTCTCATCGTCCTCGCTTTGCTTTTCTTAGCGGCCGGGGCGGCAGGTTATGCCATGATCAATGGCTTCGAAGATCCGCTTCTTGAAAATGGGGTCAACATTCTCACCCCGCCTTCCAAAAACCAGCCCGTAAATATCCTTCTTCTTGGCAGTGACAGCCGCGGAGATGACAACGGCCGGGCCGATACCATCATCGTCTTGCGCTACAATCCAAAAACCAAAAAGGCGGTCATGCTCTCGATAATGAGAGACAGCCGAGTTGCGATCCCGGGCTATTCGATGAATAAGATCAATACCGCTCACGCTTTGGGTGGTCTCAAATTGATGGTCGAGACGGTCGAGGAGTTTACCGGCTTAGAGATGAACCACTATCTGATGATCGATTTTGCCGGGTTCGAAGAGGTCGTCGATGCCCTTGGCGGCATCAAAATAGATGTGGAGAAATCCCTCTATGACGCCTCCAACAAAATCAATGTCAAAGCGGGCTTGCAAAGGATGGACGGCGAAACGGCCTTAGCTTACGTCCGTTTCCGGCACGATGCAAAGGGGGATTACGGCCGCATTGAGCGGCAGCAGAAATTCCTAAAAGCGGTCCTTAGTGAATCGCTTCGGATAACCTCAATCCACAGGATTCCCGAACTCGTCTCGATCCTCTCGGAGAACACCAAGACCGATATGAGCGTAAGCCAGATGATCTCGCTCGGCAAAAAGCTCTCCTCATTAAGCGGCGACGGACTCGATGGGATAATGCTGCCCGGAACTCCGGCTATGATAAACGGGGTCAGCTACGTCATCCCCGACGAGGAGAAGTCTAAAGATATTCTCCACCGCATTGCAAATGATCTTCCCTTGACCGATCCGCCGACGGTCGAAGATGTCAAAAACGGCGACGTGGAGCTGGATGTAAGGAACGGAACCGGTGTTGCCGGCATGGCCAAGAAACTTTCAGATGACTTAGCGTCCAAGGGATTTGGAATAAAAATATTTACCGATGCTGACCGAGAGAACTACCAGAAGACACTCATCTATTACGTTAAGGACAACCAGGTTGAGGCGGAGAAAGTGAAGACCTACGTCCCATTTGCTCAAGTTAAAAAGTACGATGGCAAGATTCAGACCAAATCGGATGTTCTCATTGTTATCGGCGCTGACTATGTGAGCCGCTCCGCTTAGATATTCTGATTTACCATAAAAATCACAAATAAACATTTCACCCCATCTTTTCGCCTTTTCCATGTCAATCAAGGTTGTGGTAGGATTTAAGTGTGCTTCTTCTTTCAAGCCTATCCTTAAGCCATCTTTTCATCCAATATCAAGGATGGGAAAGATTTGGTCGAATAAATATTACGAAGTTTATGAAAAGTTTATGAAAATCGATGGGGGCTGACGAAGCATGATAAACCTCGATGACGAAAAAGTTGTAAAAGGTGTCGACGAAGGCAATATGTACGCCTCCTTGGAAGGCTTCCCCGATCAGTGCGAAGAGGCGATATTTTTAGCCGAAGCGGTCGATCTATCCGCCATGAAAGGCGACTTCGACGGGGTCATGATTCTTGGGATGGGGGGCAGCGGCGTCAGCGGCAATCTGGTTAAAGATGTGGCCGGGGTAGATCTTAAAATTCCGGTATTCGTAAATAAGGCTTACAATATAGGGAACTTTGTCGGGCCCAAAACCTTGGTCTTTGCGGTCAGTTATTCGGGCGATACGGGGGAGACCCTCTCCGCCTTTAAGGCTGCGAAAGGGATGGGGGCGCAGGTAATCTCGATAACCTCGGGAGGGCACCTGGCCGAGCTGACCCAAGAGGCCGGCTTTTCGCTTATCCGAATACCTTCGGGCTATCAGCCCAGGGCAGCCTTGGGCTATCTCTCCTTGCCGATTCTGGTTTCTCTAAATAAGCTCGGGCTCATTCCCAATATGAAACCCGATTTTGAGGGCTTAATCGAGAGGCTTAAATTCTTACGTCAGGGGTTCTCCATCGGCTCCACCTTGAGCGAGAATAGGGCCAAGCAGATTGCGAAAAGGATTCTCGGCAAGATGCCGGTCATCTATGGGTCGAGCGGAACCACCGAGACGATAGCTCTTCGCTGGAAATGCCAACTGAACATGAACTCAAAGATACCCGCCTTTTACAGCATCTTTCCCGAACTGAATCATAATGAGATCGACGGCTGGGAGCTCTTGAAAGATATAAGCGAACGTTTCTACCTAGTTATCTTCAAGGACGAAGAGGATCACCCTCAGGTCAAGAGCAGGATAGATATAACCGAGAGCTTGATCCAAGAGCAATTCGACGGCTCGGCTCTCATTTGGACCAAGGGTGAAACCAGGCTTGAAAAAATAGTGACCACCATCTATCTTGGCGATTTTGTCAGCTACTATCTCGCCATCATGGAGGGGATAGATCCCTCACCGGTGACAAGGATCGCTAGCTTAAAAGAGATGTTCCAAGCCGAAGCCGAAAAGAGGGCAAGCAAGGTCGAAACTTGCCAAGCAGAGGGCTAATTCACATCACCTTATAAAGGAGAAAATCTCAATGGATTATGATATCAAGGACATATCTCTAGCCGAGGAGGGCAGGCTCAGGATAGAGTGGGCGGCATCGAGCATGCCGGTCTTAAAGATGATAGGCGAGACCTTCGACAAAGAGAAGCCGCTCAAAGGAATAAAAATTTCAGCCTGTCTTCACGTTACGACTGAGACGGCAAATCTCATGCTGACCCTGAAGGCGGCCGGAGCCGACCTGGTCCTTGCCGCCTCTAACCCGCTCAGCACCCAAGACGACGTGGCGGCCTCCCTGGTTAAAGACCACAATATCCGCGTTTATGCCATCAAGGGCGAGGATAACGAGACTTATTATCGCCATCTGAATCACGCCATAGACCACGGCCCCAATATCGTCATCGACGATGGGGCCGACCTCATCTCGACCCTTCATTCCAAGCGGACCGATAAATTGGATAAGGTCATCGGAGGAATGGAGGAGACGACGACGGGCGTGATTCGCCTGCGCTCGATGGCCAAGGACGGCATGCTCAAGTTTCCGATCATTGCCGTGAACGATGCCAATACCAAACACCTCTTCGACAATCGCTACGGGACCGGTCAGAGTACTTTGGACGGGATAATCAGGGCGACCAACATCCTCTTTGCCGGCAAGGCTGTGGTAGTCGGCGGCTATGGCTGGTGCGGGCGAGGCGTGGCGGCCAAGGCCAAGGGGCTTGGGGCGAGCGTCATCGTCATCGAGGTTGATCCCTTAAAGGCGCTTGAGGCGGTCATGGACGGCTTTAGCGTCATGCCGATTGGCGAGGCGGCCAAGGTGGGAGATGTCTTTATCACCGTCACCGGAGGCATCAATGTGCTTAGAAAAGAACACTTCGAAGTGATGAAGGACGGGGCGATTCTGGCAAATTCGGGTCATTTCAACGTGGAGATAGATATTCCGGCTTTGGAGAAGATGGCCAAGGCCAAGCGCGAGATCAGAAGATTTGTCGATCAATATACCCTAAGCGATGGGCGAAGGATCAACCTGCTTGCCGAGGGGAGGCTGGTGAATCTGGCCGCCGCCGAGGGTCATCCGGCCTCGGTTATGGACATGAGTTTTGCCAACCAAGCCCTCTGTGCCGAACACATCGTAAAGCACCACAAGGAGATGAAGAATGAGGTCTATGGGGTGCCAAAAGAGATAGATGAGCGCATCGCCGAACTTAAACTGGCCTCGATGGGTGTGAAGATAGATACCCTAACCAATGAGCAGAAGAAGTATTTAGACTCTTGGGAGATGGGGACGTAAGGGGACCCAAAAACCGAAAAACACACATTGAGCCGCTTCGCCTAATCTGCTGGCGTGGCGGCTCACCTCTTCTTATTTCTGGAAGATTGCCGCTTTTATAATTAATTGAAAATTCTTCAAAATTATATTGACAAGCAAGTAATCCTATGACAAATTTAATTTAATTTAAGGTTACATAACTGAAGTGAAATTGATTAATAGGGGGTGATTGAGTTGAGGGTTCACAAAAGAGCCACTTCTTAAAGAGCTTAAGAGAAGATCTCTTAAGGGCAAACCTCAAGAAGCGGCACATCTATTTTAACAGAAGCGTAAGATTATAAGAAGAAAGGAGCATATTAATGAAGACAAGAATTGTTGCCTTGGCGGTGATGTTCGCGTTGTTCTGCGCTCTATCTCCGGTGCTCGCAGCAACTCTCGATACTCCGGATCGGAACGCGGTCGTCGAGATTGCCGAAGGCTATGTGCGGGGGCGTCTCGATGCATTGGTCTCGCTTGATTCCTATCGCCAGCCCGCGAATGTCGACCTGACGCAAGATACCGCAGTCGCACTCTCTTGGGATGCGCTTGAACTCGACGGCGCAAGGGAGCTCGGCACAGGCTGGTCCGATTTTGCCCTGCGAACGCGGGTCATCGAGGTGTCGGTCAAACCGCGGACGGCTGAAGTCGCGCTTGTTGCGGATGTCGACTATCACTACAAGTCGTCACCTGAGGTCGAATCCGGCATCTACAACGTCGCCTACCAGCTCCGGCTTAGGCGCACAGGCAGCTCGTGGCGGATTGTTGGCATCGACAGCGACTTTGACGGATACCGAGTGCTCAAGGAGGATGTATCAGAGGGGATTCGGGCCGGACGATCATTCGACGATTCGTTCGGGGCGGTCAAGCGTCGGCGGAACGATGCCCTTGCCGGGCTTGTCGGCGAGGTCAAGAGGAGTGCAGCGGACGCTGATGTGTCGATGCTCGAGTCCGAGGCGGTGGTGCTGGCTGCGAGCTCCTACGCCTACTACATCCCTCGCGGAGTCAACTATGCGAACAGGTTCGCACCCGACTCCGCGCCACGATGGTTTTACTATGTCAGTGGGGGTGACTGCACGAATTTCGTGTCACAGTGCGTCTGGGCAGCCTACGGCGGCTATGTCGAGGGAAACGACACCCAGAGCAAGGCGAACATCACGAACAAGGTGCGGATGGTGCCCAACGTCTGGCACGGCGGTACGGGTGGCGGTATGTCGAACTGGGAGAGCGTCAGCTCATTCTGGACGTACGCCATCTCGTCCAAGACCGTCGGCCCCAAGGCGACCGGCTTCAACAACAACCAGAAGTACACGAGCATGAGCTCAAGCGATCTCGTGGTCGGCGACGTGCTGCAGGTGCGTAACGGCAGTAGCGGCAGCTACGGTCACTCCGTGTACGTAAGCCGCTTTGACAACACGAAGTCCGGGTGGAGCAGGTGGTTCGTCTGTCAGCACACCAGCGATCTCAAGGACCGAGCGCTCACCGACGTCATCAATAGCTGGGGTGGATCCAACTGCTACATGCGGAGGCTTCGTTTCGGCACTGCGAGCTTCGACAAATGATCGAAAGCATCGACGCAGCCGTCATGAGAGCCTTTCGGCAGTCGGATTCCCGGCCCGAGCACATCAGGGAGAGGAGGATCATGATGACCCAACGAGTCTCCATTTTGGCAATTGCGATGATACTGATTGCGGTCTTGGCAGGTTGCGCGCCTGCTGCTTTGGAGACGCCAGCCGGAAAGGAGGCTGGATTGACGGCTCCGCTGGACTCGCAGGAGAAGAGCGAAGCGGCCGCTGTGATTGAGCGTCACTTCGAAGCACTCGGGGCGAACGACGTCGACGCATTGGTGGAGATGGTGACTGAGAGCAGGCGTTCTGTCTACCTCGACAATCTCGAGCAGTTGAAGCGCTGGAAAGGATTCGAGGTCGAATCAGTGATGGAGGGCGGTCGCTTCATCCGCCCCGATGAGCTGAGTGGACAGTATGATGGCCGGGGCTTCCGGCGAATCGCCGTATTCCACGTCATCGGTCGACTTCCACAGCCGCGGCCGGACGATGTGCTGCCAGAGGAGTTCGATGTCATAGTTGTCAAGGACTCTTCTGGGCGTTGGCTAGTCCACGATTGGGGCCACTAGCGGTACCGGCCTAAAAATCAAGCTTTGGGAACGTCACGTTATTAAATCTCGAGAGCTGGGGTTAAACTAGCTGGTTTAAGTAATTGAATCCAGAAAGGGCAGTTCGTTCCCTCTGGGTTGTTCTCTTCAAGTATCACCAAAGCTCAATTCTGAGGGTGCAATCATAGAGGGAACATTCGTCAGGAATACATCGTCTTACCAATTAGCTTCAAAGCGCTTACGGGAATCCGGAAATCCCGGTAAATATAACATTCAAACATAAGAGGGGGGGGAAGACCATGAAGAAGATATTAATTGCTTTAATCCTACTGTTGCTTTTTAGCGCTGGATGCCGTCCAGTTTCAAATAGCGGTAATACCAAGAAGGACAATAAGAGAAGCGAGGCTGATTCAACCATGCAAAGTAATTTACCCAAGGAAACTGAAATGAAGGTTACGATGACATCCGAAAGAAGTACTTATCCGGCCTTGACAGAGAGAGTGGATATAATAATCACCAACAACACTTCAATCGAATATTATATCGGCGACCATTCAATTGAATTCTTCAATGGTTCTGCTTGGCAGAAAATACCGCTGGAAATTTTGTTTCATGATCTTCTAATAACTTTGTTGCCCCATGAAGCCAGAGAGTTCAGCATCTACTTACATCCTGAGCAATATAATTATGCGCCAGGCAAATATCGAGTGCTTAAAACCATTTGGTCAGCGGACGAAAAATATGACATTACATGTGAATTTTATCTTGACGCCTGATGTGAAATAATATGTAAAAGTCAAGAGCTTACCTGACAGTCGCCCCCTTTGGGGAGCTTGTCCGCCTCTGGCGGGTTTGGTGCTAAGCCATCTTGTCAGGCTTCACCCCTTTCGTCTTCGGTTCTTTAGAAATCAGCTCCTTGGCTTGGATGAACGTCTCAAAGGGGCGCCTTCCCATATTGCGATAGCCTGATTGATATCTTAATAATGTGTAAAGTCAAAGTTTATATTCGTCGGCAAACTTTGCTAGCTAAGGGTCAATATGAAAAATGCCACCGGAGTCAAGAAGGGTACCACATTCAAGAACGCGTTCAGGCTAACACAAAGCTGCCTCAGCATTCAGGACCGGAACTTCGCCGGATATGAGTACTACTAGGGTCTGACCTGTCTCATCGACGAGTGCGGATACGGCTGCGCTCAACGTCAGCCGTATCCGCTTAGCAGTCCTAAGGTGTTTTTCTTGAGATAGGCTTGGGGGTTTCGTTGCAAAGATATCCTTTTGGAATATGGCTCGGCATTGTCTTTTCACTTTCTCTTGCTCTGAGCGCGCTGTATTGGAGCGAATCCAGGCTGCCTTTGAAATCCGGCGCCTCATGGGGCACGGTTGCGACTGTTAATCAAGAGTACCTTGCTGCTACGGCGAGGCTTAAACTTCCAGATGGCTACAAATGGCCCAAAGAGACGCCTTATAGGGCGGCCGACGAAAACGGAGATAGTCTAGCCTACGGTGCCGGTTGCGGCACGCAATGGGCTGAGCTGTACTGGTTCGACTCGTGGGTCTCTGTTGCCGCTTCAGCCACCACGCCTGTGGCCCGCGACGCAGCCACCCGCAATTTGCTCGGCTTCCTTGATACCACGGCGTTCAAGAACATCGCAGAACAAGAGTATTATCGGAATATGATACTAGATGCCCAAAAAGGTGAGTTGTCAACGCTTAAAGAATATGCTGGATTTAACGGCATCTTGCCAAACGGGAGGCGCGTAGATGAGTGATCAGATGTTTGCGAGCAAGCCAATTGACGACATTGTCGGCTCAAGATTTTTGCTTTTTGCTTTGGCTTGTGGAGCGTTTTTGGGCATAGCTGCGAAACTTATTGGGTCCCTCGGGAGGAGCTTCAAATCTGCCGGGGCGCCACTCGTGATGCTTGGCATGGGAACGGCGGTTTGGGTGACCGTGGGCTTCCTTATTGCTCGCCGTTCTGCCAAGGACCGCACGTTGCTGGACGGAACTGTTTGGGCAGGCACAACGATGGCAGTTTACTTAAGTGTATGGCTGTTATCCTACACAATTACCTTCGGCCTCCAACAAGATGGAGGCTTTGCGGCTGCGTGGCTGAACGAGCGCGCGTATTTCATCGTCGCTCCGCCAGTAAGTGCTATTTTAGGGCTCGTCGCCACGCTGTCATGGAGACATGGCTGGCTCGGAGATGTGTGCATCACAATGCCGGTTGCTTGGTCGCTTCCTGAAGTCATCCGCTCGCTTTCGATGGGCTGGCAACATCTACTGGTGGTTGGCCTTCCCGCACTCGCGCTGGCGAGCATTCCGCTTGCCACGGCTCATCGTCTCACCAACAAGAAAATCCTACTGCTAACACTTTGCCTAGGAGGAACGATCGCCTTCCTTTTTTTAAGGGTTGTAAGTAACGGCAAGATCTGAATGGGAATCTGTTTCAATTATAAGGTTTTAAAAAGCAGCAATTTTCTTAAAAACTTGATAGATGGAGATCAAAGCAGATACCCTAATGGCCGAGCAGAAGAAGTATCTCGACTCTTGGGAGATGGGGACGTAAGCCGGTCACCGTTAAACTAAAAACACACATTGAGCCACTTTGCCTAATCTGCTGGTGTGGCGGTTTACCTTTTCTTATCTCTGGAAAATTGCTGCTCCTATAATTAATTGAAAATTCTTCAAAATTATATTGACAAGCAAGTAACCCTATGCCAAATTTAATTTAATACTTACTTGTTTAAAGCTGGGGCAGATTATAGAGAGAGGAGGCGAACAGGATGGGAGCGAGAGGTCTAAGGGTTGTAACTTGTGTTTTTTTGACAGTGATGATTCTTGGATCGAGTGCGGTAATCGCGTACGCAGGTATTGCTTATAGTAACTGGAGAGATTATGGGCCTGTTTTAAATATCAATTATCAAAATCGAGCGAGTGTTTTAACTTACACGGGGACTGCAGCTGCTTATACATATGTTAAAACTAAGTCGGGAAGCAAAGTTCCAGCTGGTTACCTGGGGACTTATTGCCGGTTATATAAAAACGGCGTATTAATCCTCGAATCAGAAAAGTGGATTTACAATACGAGCTCAGATTCAATCATGGTAAATTACGTTTCGACATCCTCAGTTGTAGGCTCAAATTATTACAGTAAAGGTATTTCAGCAGCTTATAACGGCAACGGCTATAACACGGTTGCTACGTATCAGAGTCCCAGCCAAACCGGTTAAGTGAGAGGAGGTAAAAATGAAATTGTTAAAGATTAATAAGCATAAGAGAATAGCCGTATTGGCCATTTCCCTCGGAGTGCTATTTGGGCTGCTAGCCTTTAATGCTGTAATTGCTGACAAATTCAAGGATGAGCGGCGCACCCCATATCCAAAATATAAGGTCAATAAGCATGGTGAGACCTACGGATCAGATCAATATGCCGACTCCCTTGAGGAGGAACCTGATTTAATACTGGCAGAGGGCGTTGGTGGCGTAGTTGGGTATTTGAGGTATGAGGATTTGTTTGGAAACTTGCCAAAAAACCCAGAGGAAGCCTTGGAGTATAACAAACGGGACGATATTCCAGGCGTGATTCCGCTTTATGCTTCGGACGGTCGAACTGTTATCGGTCAATTCAAAAGGGGAGAGGCGAAAACACTTTCGGCAAACTCCGAAGAAGAGATGGAAGAGCTTATAAAAGAACTTGAAGAAAAGAAAAGCCGAAGGTGAGTTCGATGATTAACTGAAACCAATGGTATTGATGGCGAATCAAAAAAGGGGGGGCGGGAGAGGAATCTCCCGCCCCCTTAATATTTCACTCTTCTTCTGCTATAAATAGTTAGCCAAAATTTTGGAGGATGCTTTGGAAGTAAGCCATCTCTTCAGCCTGATATCATCGATAATCTTTCTGATCGGTCTGGGCTATTTCATAAAACGGGTCGGTCTGCTCAAATCGGAAGATTCTGCCACCTTAAACAAAGTCATAGTCTATGTGGCCTTGCCGGCCCTGATCTTTCTGGCCATCAAGAACTCGAATCTTGAGGCCTCTTTGCTCGCCATGCCGCTTGTCGGCTGGATCGCCATGACTGCGGCCGTCCTGGTCGCCTTTTTGGTCAGCCGCTTCATTCCCCTGAAAAAGGAGACCAAAGGAGCCTTTCTTTTGGCTAGTGCTATCGGAAATACCGGATATCTCGGCTATCCGCTCTCACTCGCTTTTGGTGGAGAATCCTACCTCGTTAAAGCCATCTTTTACGATATTTTCGGGACCGTACTCTTCGCCTTCACGGTCGGGCTCTTTTTCGCCGACCATTTTGGAGGCGGTGATAATAAGATAAACAAACTAAAAGAAATGGCGGCGTTTCCGCCTTTAATAGCCCTGGTAGTTGGTCTGGCTCTCCGGTCAGTCGAACTACCGGTCTTCATCTTAAAGAGTTTGGAATATCTAAAGGCGGCGGCCGTTCCCCTAATCATGATCTCCATCGGCGTCTCCTTGGAACCAAAGAGCCTTGGCAGATACAAAAGACTGATAGCCTTCCTTTGCGGGATAAAGCTCATCATCTCGCCTCTCATTGCCTTTGGGGCGGCGAGCCTTCTTGGCCTCTCTCACGACTTCACTCAGGTCATCATCCTGGAAGCTTCGATGCCGCCGGCCATGCTTTCCTTCATCATTGGCTTAAAATATCGCTTAGATACCGACTTTCTCACGGTCGGCATAGTTGCGGCGACAATATTGAGCATTATCACCGTGCCCTTTTTTCAGTATCTCTTCTCTATTATTTAAGGAGGCTTAAATGAAGGGGGCTTTAAACTCCCTTTTGGAGGCCATCTATCCAACCAGGTGCACCATATGCGGGGCGGGTGGTGGCGATATTATCTGCTCAAGCTGCAAGGCGGCTCTTCCTTTGATCACCTCGCCCATCTGCTCTCGCTGCGGCAAGCCGACCGGAACCAAGGTTACTAGTTGTTTGGATTGCAGGGATCGCTTTAAGTTTGAGCGGGCTCGCTCGCTCGGCTCTTTCGAGGGCGGGCTTAAAGAGGCGGTTTACGCTTTAAAATATAAGAACGCAAGGACCATCGCCCGTGAACTAGCCGTTTTAGCCGCTCCATTAATTGAAGATTTTAACGCGATAGACACCATAACCTTCGTTCCCTTGAGCAACAAAAAGAGAAGCGAGCGAGGATACAACCAAGCCGAACTCATAGCTAAAGAACTTTCATCCCCAACCGGCCTCCCTTTCACAAATACCCTTAGAAGGACAAAAGAGGAGTTCGATCAGGTTGGTTTGACTCCGGCAGAGAGGCGTAGGAACGTCAAAGGGGTTTTTGAAGTGAGCTTTATCGAAGCGATTGAGGGCAAGAACCTTCTTTTGGTCGATGATGTCTTCACCACCGGGGCGACGGCCGATGAGTGTATAAGGAGCCTGCTTAAAGCCAAGGCAAAGAAGGTGGACTTATTGACCATGGCCCGTGTGGTTAAGGGATAATCGATATAAAGTAGCTTCTCACCTATCAAGTAGCCCTTATGTTCGTCCGATTAAAGCCTTAAGGGGCGAAATTCGCCAAAGGGCGCTGGTTGCCATCAAGAGGCCAAGAGGCTCCAACAAAAAGAAGAGACAAACTCAACCGAAGGGCGTCGCTTTGACGCCCAATTCTTTTAAGCGGATAAAAGAAGAGGTCATAGAGGGCAAGTACCAGGCAGACTACATTTCCACTGCCGAAAGCATAGTGCACGGCGGGCTTGAGGCGCGCAATTATGCGAGAATGGCTGCTTCCAAACCTTGTTTGAAGAGAGCTTCTTGGTTAGAATTATAGGTGGGTTTGGCTTAGGTCTGTGGTTGCTCTTTCGGCTTAAAACCGAAGGATAGTCCAAGCTAGTCGCAGGCAAAAGGATCCACGTAAGTTCGCTGGTTCGCCTCTGGCGGGCCTTTGGCGGATGAGCATGGTGCGGCTTAGGGGTAAGTCCTGCCTCCGATCCAACGGGGAGAAGGGTATGAGTGTCATCCTCTGGATGATGCGGGGCTCTCAGCAGGCGAGTGTGGGGCCAAAGACCAGGTCAGCTAAGTTAAACCCACTTCATCAGCCTATCTTCCATTAGAAAAAGTCATAACGGCGTGCGATATGGCCTAAAACCATTTTTGGAGTTTGGGTAATATTTTGGAAGGAATTAAAATAAGCGGCGTCAAATCTTAAATACAAACCAGACTGGAGGTCGATTACGTGCAGTTTATTGTGAAGGGACAAAATATTGATGTTACTGAGGCAATAAAGAAGCACGCACAAGATAAGCTGGCAAAGGTGGTCAAACATTTCGATCAGATATTAAAGATAGAAGTAGAATTCAAGGTAGAAAGGAATCCGAGCGTCAACAACAGCCAAGAGGTTGAGGTAATCATCTTCACCAAGGGACCGATGATTAGGGCCTCGGTGGCCACCGATGATATGTATGTATCCATAGACCATGTCGTTGAGAAGTTGGAAAAACAGATAGAGAAATATAAGGGCAAACTCTACCGGAGCAGCGTAAGACATCAGGGAGTGAGTGTGTCGCCCAAGGGCAAGGAGGAAGAGGAGGCTTTCGAACTTCAAGAAGAAGAGCCGCCTTCGATAGTCAAGGTCAAGCAGATCACCATGAAGCCGATGTCCGCCGAGGAGGCGGCCATGCAGCTGGATCTGATCGGCCATGAATTCTTTGTGTTTATCAATTCTATCAGCGAGGAGACTAACATCATCTATCGCCGAAGAGACGGCAACTATGGATTGATAGAGCCAACCCTATCCGATCTGGATTAATCCGTCTCCACTCAAATGATCTTAATTGCCCGCAAGAAAGGAAGGGCTTAGGTTTTGGTTGCCAAAAAATACGGTTCGAACGAGTCGGAAGAGGCAATCTCAAATATAAAGGATGTCTAGGCCGTAAGGGTTATCTTCCATTATTTATTCAGTGCCGGCCTATATTTAAACAAATACATGGAAAATTCTCCGAAGAGCGTAAAAATATATTCCATAACACTGTTCCTTCTTAGCTTTGTTTTGCTATTTTTTATGGGCCGAGCAGGACTTAAGTTACCCTGGATCGAGATTGCAGCTTTCGGCTTTCTTGTGTGGATTGCCGAATTCTTTGGAATTGATCTGCCAAAAGTAGGCGCCATATCTGTAAGCTTTGCGGTTATTTTTGCAGCCATTCTTCTTTTTGACCCCTTAGCTGTTATCCTAATATCCCTTTTTGCGGCAATTGTTCGGCTTGATATTAAAAATAAAACATCACCTTTTAGGTGGATTCTAAACGCTTCAATCGCCATTTTCGATGCCGGCCTAGCTGCTTTGTTTTATAAATTTGCCGGCGGCGTGTCTTTAATAACAAAAAGTGGTTTAGGTTCCTCCGATTTTCCTGCAATTTTGATTCCATTATTTCTATCTGCTGCAGTTTACCTGATAATTAATTCTGCTCTTGGGTCGATTGCTATTGGTTTATATTTAAACACCTCACCCTTTAGAGCTTGGCTGGCTAACGCCAAACGGGCAATTCCCGGCTATCTAATCTTAGCCCCCTTAGGCCTTGTTATAGCCCAGCTTTATGTAACCAATGGCATCTCGGCCATTGCTCTGGTGGTGGTGCCGCTTCTGATCGCCCGCGAGTCCTTCAAAGCATATATGAAGCTTCGCTCCGCCTATGGCGACACCGTACGGGCCCTCATCGCCTCCATCGAGGCGAAGAACAGCTATACAAAGGGCCACTCCGAAAGGGTGGCTGACTACGTTGAGTTGGCCGCTCGCAAGATGAAGTTTCCCGAAAACGAGATGGATCTCATCAAGTACGGGGCGCTGCTTCACGATCTTGGCAAGATAGGAATACCCAGAAGTATACTTTGCAAACCCAGCCAGCTCACTGCCGACGAATACGAGGAGATCAAGAAGCACTCCGATATCGGGGCCATCCTCCTAAAAGACATCGAACTCTTAAAGAACGTCCTTCCGGTCGTTGAGTCTCATCACGAATACTATAACGGCATGGGCTATGGCGGCGGGATTAGGGGTGAATCGATCCCTTTGCTTGCGAGGGTAGTCAGCGTGGCCGACGCCTTCGATGCCATGACTTCGATGAGAGCCTACCGCGATGCGATGACCTCGGCCGAAGCCGCAGCCGAGCTGCTCTCCTGTGCGGGAAGTCGGTTCGATAGGGAAGTGGTAAAAAAATTCGTCGAGATGCTCGAAGAAGAGGGCAAGTTGGAGCCGGACAGCGTGGGCAAAAGAATGGAAATTATCTGCGTTGAAGAGAAAGAAGAGAACCAAAAGTTCGAGCCGAGTGGCAAAGAGGACCCTTGGGAGAAAGAATTCAAAAAGAACAAGTCAAAGCCGAAGAACGGGCTTGGAATTGAAGCCGGTTTCGAGGTAAAAGACGATCTTCTCATAATCGACGATTGGGATTTGGAGTGATACGTCTTGCGTGAAAGGGTTAGGTTGGAAGAGAACAGACTTAGGATGATGAAGATCATAATTGCCGCGATCGGTCTTCTCATTTACATATTGAACATAAGAGGACTTCCTTTCGAGCTTATCGATTTCTTCAACATCCTTATATTCTCCGCCCTCTACGCCTTGGCCGACTACATGGAGGTTTCGCTACCTCAAGGCGGCACCCACAGCGGGGCTCCGACCATCATCATTGCCTCACTTCTCCTGTTCAAGCTCCCCGTCGCTTTGAGCGTGGCCTTCTTTGGCAACATTCTTTCTTCGATTATAAAGAAGCGCACCATTTTGAATCTGTTTTCTATAAACGGTGAGCATATGCTGGGCATGATCTTTTCGATCAAACTCTTTTTGGCCATGGGCGGCAAAGTCGGCGATGTCATGCTGATGCGTGATGTCGTATCGATAGTTAGCCTTGCCTTCATCCTTCTTTTGATCGACGTTCTCTTAGAGCAGATCATGCTGATGGCCAGAGGCCCGGTAGTCATTGCAAGGGACACTATAGGTGCGTTTCAGATTGTCGGTCCCTTCTACACCGCTTTGGTTCCAATTGCGGCCTTGATGGCTATGATCTTCAAGAGCCTCAACATTTGGGGGGTTGCCCTCTTTTTCCCGGCTATATACATAGTCTGGTATTCGTATAAGCTTCTCGTCGATATCAAGAAGACCTATCGCGATACCTTGCGTGCTCTCTCATCGATCATCGATGTTCTAGAGAATAGGGCCATCGGCAACAGCCGAAAAGTTGCCGAACTTGCCGTCGGCATGGCAAAGATGCTCGGAATCAGAGGAGACGAGCTTGAGGATATCAATAACGCTGCCTTATTGAGGGATATCGGGAAAGTTGGCCTGGAGGAAGATCCTTATGAGCACAGATATCGGGCCAAACTCAAGAAGGAAGAAGATGTTGACGCCCACAATGAGATAGGCTCCGAGATATTAACTCAAGCCGATTCCTTAAAGGGATCGGCTGAAATAGTCATGCACCACCACTCGCCCTTTAGGCTGGAGGGCGGAGAGCGCATATCGATCGGGGCTCAGGTTCTCCATCTGGCCGGCCGCTACGATGATTTGGTTTCTGGCCGCCTTACCGAAAACAAGCTTACTTCACGAGAGGCGGTGGCCGCCATCAAACAGGAACAGGGCACCACCTTTGATCCCAAAATGATAAGGGTGCTCATAAATATCCTGCGTCACAGCAATTCTTATTGGGCTCATAGTCTTGAGGAAACAGATTATTAAGGGCTCACCATACTTTTAGGCGCCCTGGTTTTGGCTGTGCTTTTAGGTGTTATCAAAAAAGGTAGTATCGAGAATCTAAAGTATTTAACGTTAGAAGCCCCGGTCACATTCATCGCCGCCTTCCATGAGCCTGGTGAGCATCGGAGACGCTTTCCTTTCAATCGGAGTTTTGCTAAGGTCTATTGGCAAATGGTTTGGCTAGAGGATAGAGACCTAAAAACGAGCTGACCACATAGGCTTATCTCGCCCTCTTTCTCATCCGACCCTTGTCTCAAGTGCTCGTTTCAATTAAAATTAACTCTTTGAAAGTGCGAAATTTCACTAACTCATGGGAGTTATTAAGGAGGAATTTGTGTTAAGAAGCGATTTTTCGAATGTCTTGGTCAAAATCGACGACACGACGCTTCGAGATGGCGAGCAGACGGCTGGCGTGGTCTTCTCCAATCACGAGAAGATAAGGATCGCCAAGCTCTTGGATGAGATCGGTGTTGATCAGATAGAGGTCGGCATCCCGGCCATGGGCGGCGACGAGAAGGAGTCGATCAAGAAGATCGTGAGCCTTGGGCTTGGTGCCAGCGTCCTCGCCTGGAATAGGACGGTCGTCGAAGATATCCAGCACTCGATTGACTGCGGTGTGAATGCGGTTGCCATCTCCATCTCTGCTTCGGATATCCACATGGAGCACAAGCTCAAGAAGGATAGGGCATGGGTCTTAGAGAGCATCAAAACTTCGGTAGATTTTGCCAAGAAACATGATCTCTACGTCTCGGTCAACGCCGAGGATGCCTCTCGGGCAGATCGCGATTTTTTGATCGAGTTCGCTAAGATCGCTAAGGAGCATGGAGCCGACCGCCTTCGCTACTGCGACACTCTGGGCGTGATGGAGCCATTCAGCACATATGACGATATCAGGGCGCTGAAAGAAGCCGTGGATATAGAGATCGAGATGCATACCCACAACGACTTCGGTATGGCGACGGCCAATGCGCTGGCCGGCGTCTTGGCCGGGGCGAATTGGATAAACACAACCATCAACGGCCTTGGCGAGCGGGCCGGTAACGCCGCTCTCGAAGAGGTGGTCATGGCGCTAAAATGCATCGGTGGCTTGGATTTAGGTTTTGAGACGGCCAAGTTTAGAGCTCTTTCCGAGTACGTGGCCAACGCATCGGCAAGGACGATTCCGGCATGGAAGTCGATCGTCGGGACCAACGTCTTTGCCCATGAGTCGGGCATTCACGCCGACGGTGTTTTAAAGCACCCCAAAACATATGAGGCCTTCTCTCCTGAAGAGGTGGGCTTGTTTAGGCAGATTGTCATCGGTAAGCACTCGGGAACCCACTCCGTTTCGGCCAAATTTCATGAGTACGGCATAGAGCTGACCGACGAGGAGGCCAAGGATATATTGGCCAAGGTCAGAAGGGCTTCGGTCGAGCTGAAGAGGGCTCTATTCGACAAAGAACTCATGTATATCTATCAGGACTACAAGAAGGAAAAAGAGAAAGCATGAAGATGACCCTGGCCGAAAAGATCTTAAGCAGAAAGACGGGGTCAGAGCTTAGGGCGGGGGATGTGGTCGTAGTCGATGTCGATGTGGCCATGGTCCAGGACGGAACCGGTCCCCTTGCCGTAGAGCAACTTCGCAAGATGGATAAAGAGCAGGCTGCCAATCCCGACAAGACTATCCTTTTCATAGATCATGCGGCTCCAAGCCCACGCCGCGAACTCTCCAATGCCCACACCACCCTTCGCGAGTTTGCCAAAAAGACCGGAGCCCATCTTAGCGAGGTTGGCGAGGGCGTCTGTCATCAGATTTTGGTTGAAGCTTACGTAAATCCGGGCGACGTTGTAATTGGAGCCGATTCACACACCTGCACCTCGGGGGCTCTGGCTGCCTTTGCGACGGGCATGGGCTCGACCGATGTGGCCATCGGCATGGCAAGCGGCAAAACCTGGTTTAGGGTGCCCGAAACGATTAAGGTTATTGTGCGCGGGGAATTTCAAAAGGGCGTATATGCCAAAGATTTAATCCTTCACATCATCGGTCTTATCGGGGCGGATGGGGCCACCTATAAGGCACTCGAATTTAATGGACCGACAATCGAGAAGATGAGCATGAGTGACCGCTTCGTTCTCTCCAACATGGCTGTTGAGGCCGGAGCCAAAGTGGGCCTCATAGCTTCAGATGCCACTACCAAAGCCTATCTTGACTCAGTTGGGCGAGGCTCTAATTTTATAGAGCTTGCCCCGGATGATGGCGCAAATTATGAGAGGGTGATAGATATCGATGTATCCATCCTCGAGCCGACGATATCCTTTCCCCATACGGTAGATAACACGAAAAAGATATCTGAGGTTGGTGAGGTAAAGCTGGACCAGGTCTTCATCGGCACCTGCACCAACGGCCGAATCGAGGATCTTCGAATAGCGGCGCAAATTTTGAAGGGCAAAAAGCGCCACCAAGGTACCCGTCTTTTGATCTGCCCGGCCTCCAAGAAGGTTTATCTTGAGGCACTGGCCGAAGGTTTGATCGAGATATTCGTTCAAGCAAATGCGGCCATCATGAATCCAGGCTGCGGGGCTTGCGTCGGCGTTCACCAGGGAATACTGGCCGATGGTGAGAATTGCCTTGCCACTCAGAACCGCAATTTTAAAGGACGGATGGGAAACCCGGAAAGCTTCATTTATCTATCTTCGCCGGCAACCGCCGCCGCCTCAGCTATAGAGGGGAAGATAGTTGACCCACGTAAGTACTTATAGTTATTAGTGGTTAGTTTGGAGTGGGGAGCAGAGGGACTGAAACGCGAGTCTCTCACAGGGGCGGTTTGGAAGGAGCCTTCTTGAGCGGGTGTGAACTAGACTTTGGTTTTGAGAGGCTTGAGGTTTATAAGCGAGCTTTAGAATTTGCCAACGTTATCTATGAAACAACTGGCGGCTTCCCAAAGGAAGAGCAATTTGGAATTACTAGTCAGCTTAGACGAGCCTCGCTTTCGATCTCGTTAAATATCGCCGAAGGATCGGGAAGGTATAATATCCCGGAACGCAGGCAGTTTTACAGGGTATCTCGGTCTTCAATAAATGAGTGTGTGCCATTAATTGAGATTTCATGTAAACAAGGATACATCGATTCAAACAGGCGCGATGAGTTTCGTAAAGAATGCGTCGAGTTGGCAAAGATGATTAGCGGTTTAATAAAATCACTTCCAACTAAAGACTAAATAGTCGGGAGTCGTTAGTGGGGAGTTGGCAGTAAAATCTTAAACTCTAAAACAACTCTCCCAACTAAGAACTACCAACTAAAAACTAAATAATGGGGAGTCGTTAGTGGGGAGTTGGGAGTAAAATCTTAAACTCTAAAACAACTCTCCCAACCAAGAACTACCAACTAACCACTAACAACTACGTGGAGGTTAGATGATTCTAAAAGGCAAGTCGCATAAATTTGGAGACGATATCAGCACCGACCTTATTGCGCCGGGGCGCCTTTTTCACCTGCGTACCAATCTGCCCGAGCTCGCCAAGCACGTTTTGGAGGATGCCGACCCCGATTTTGCCAAAAACGTTCAGGCTGGCGATTTTGTGGTCGGGGGAAAGAATTTTGGCTTAGGTTCCTCGCGCGAGCATGCTCCAACCATCATCAAGCTTGCAGGGGTTTCGGCGGTTTTGGCCAAATCTTTTGCCCGCATCTTCTACCGCAATGCCATCAACGTGGGCCTTCCCGTTTTGGTCTGTGATACAGATCAGATCGACGTGGGCGATGAGCTAGAGGTGAGCGTGGGAGAGGGCACGATTAAAAACGTCACCAAGGGCATAACTCTAAAAACGGATGCTCTGCCCAAGGCGATGCTTAACATTTTGGCCGACGGCGGTCTGGCCGCCCACTTTCAAAAGCACGATGGATTTAAGCTGGACTGAGATAGTTTAGAGTAGTGAGTAGGGAGTTGGGAGTGAAATCTTAAACTCGAAAATGAACCCTTCCCACTAATAACTACCAACTAACCACTAACAACTATGTGGAGGATTAATGCATAAAGTCACCTTAATTCCCGGAGACGGGATCGGAAGAGAGATATCCGAGGCGATGAGGCGGGTCGTCGAGTCGACCGGCGTAAAAATAGATTGGGAGACCCAAGAGGCCGGGGCAGAAGTAATGGAAAAATACGGCACCCCGCTTCCTGAAGAGGTTTTGGAGTCGGTGCGCCGCAACAAAGTGGCCATCAAGGGGCCGATAACCACCCCGGTTGGAACCGGCTTTCGCAGCGTAAATGTGGCCCTTCGCAAAGAGCTTGATCTATACGCTTGCCTTCGTCCGGCCTTCTCGCTGGAAGGAGTCAAAACCCGCTACGAGGACATCGATCTGGTAATCATGCGCGAAAACACCGAAGACCTATACGCCGGAATCGAGCGCATGGTTGATGCCGACACCGCCGAGAGCATCAAGCGGATCACCCGCAAAGGGTCGGAGCGTATCGCCCGCTTTGCCTTTGACTATGCGGTGCGTGAGGGAAGAAAGAAAATTACCGCCGTTCATAAGGCCAACATCATGAAGATGAGCGACGGGCTCTTTTTGGAGGTGGCGGGCCAAGTGGCCAAGGATTATCCGACCATCGAGTTTGAAGACCGCATCGTCGACAACATGTGCATGCAGCTCGTTCAGAAACCCGATCTTTACGACGTTTTGCTCTGCCCAAACCTTTACGGGGATATTCTCTCCGATCTTTCGGCCGGGCTTGTCGGCGGGCTGGGCATGGCTCCCGGAGCTAACATTGGGGCCGATGCGGCCGTCTTTGAGCCGGTTCACGGCAGCGCCCCCAAGTACGCCGGGCTAAACAAGGTGAATCCCTCGGCCATAATTCTCTCAGCCGTTTTAATGCTCAAGCACCTTGGCGAACCGGAAGCCGCTGACAAGGTGTTTAAAGCCACCGCCGATGTTATTAGGGAGAAGAAGCAAGTCACTTACGATCTTGGCGGGGCGGCCACTACCAGCCAGATGGCCGATGCGATAATTGAAAAGATCATGGGCAACGTGACAAAGAAATAAATTGACAGAAGGATGGAAATAAATAATCAAACAATGTATCATTTTTTTGTTCATTCAAAAATGGTGCTCTAATTGGAAAACGATAGCGAAAGAAATCTCTATTTAACTCCAATCTTTTTTCGGTGGATTATTCTTGCCAACGTGGTCTTGCTTCGAGCAGTCGGCGCAAAAGATGTACCTTATTCGGTCATAATTATCGTTTTCTTCTATAATCTCATCCTAAGTTTCTTTTTGAAACCGATCCGGGCATCGTTTAAAAGAAGACCGTCCTTATTATCGTTAGATTTTCTCTTTTGTGGCCTAATTCTTTACTTGACCGGCGGCTGGGCCAGCCCATTTTACCTTTATTCCTTCGCTCCTTTACTTGTGGCCGCTCTCCTTTTCAAATACCGGGGAGCCGTCTTTGCCGCCTCTGCTTTTAGTCTGATATATTCACTTGTCCTTTTCTTAAATGGTTACAATATGGCTGCCATCGCCAAGATGGGCAGGCTTGACTCATTGATCTCAAACTACTTGAGCTTTTTTCTGATAGCCATCTTCTTTGCTCATCCCGCATCGCTTATTGATAAGCTAGAAACAAGCAGAGCGGAAATATCCAGGATGAAAGAAGAGCTCGAAAGGGTAAACTTGAGCTTATCGATATCGGTTGAGCTCGGTCCTCTGTCCGAAAGAGAATTGGAAATATTCATGCTTGTAGCAAAGGGAAAGAGTAATCGAGAGATCTCCTCTGAGTTGTTTCTATCAGAGATGACCGTAAAGAACCATCTATCAAATATTTTTAAGAAGCTTAAGATTAAATCCAGGGACGAAGCGGCAAACTACTTCCTAGATGAATCCTCGCAAATCGAATCTTAAGTTTGAATCCCCCCACTTAAATCAATAGTAGTACTAGAAAAAATAGTCCTTTACTACTTCTCAAAATTATGCCAAATTTTTATTGATTATTATGATTTTTTTTCTTAGCGGTTGAGTCGTGACTTCAGTTTGAGCCAAATCGAAAAGGAGGTGAAAAATCAAACCTGAATGAAGAAGCCACTTCCCGAAGGCTTAAGAGAAAATCTCTTAAGGGCAGACTCCAAGAAGCGGCACATCTATTTTAACTGATTTTTGTAACGACCGGCAAGTCGAGATTACCAGCAAACCTTGAATAAACAGGAGGAACAAATGAGAAGGCTGTTTATCTTTTTACTTTGTCTGAGCATGTTGTTTCAAACAAGCCTTGCTCTGGCTTTAGAGAACGAACCTAAAGATGAGAATGTGGGGAAAGAAGAGTTAGG
>JBBIRY010000005.1:0-28528 GCA_037441605.1 Actinomycetota bacterium
AGACCATACCTCCCGGCAGAACCATGCTTCCGGCAAGATGGGTGGCAGAGGCCTTTGGAGCCACAGTCGCCTGGAATGAGGCGACTCAAGTAGTGACCATCACCTACTAGTAGAGAAGAAGAGAAAACAAAGCAGAGATAAGGCCCCGTTAAGTGCGGGGCCTTATCTCTTATCTCCAAGCTTTCTAAGATTTGCCTAAACCACCCATCCAATCTAAGATAAAAACCATGTGTGAAATAGATTTGAATTCAAATAAGCTCGAGTATATCGTCAGCGCTTGTTTGGCTGGGGAGAAATGCTCTTACGATGGGCGGGATAGATTAAATGACGAGGTATTTAAGCTCGCTGCCGAAGGGCGGGCTATCGCCCTTTGTCCTGAAGTTATGGGAGGCTTGCCTGTGCCAAGGACCCTTTCGGAAATACCGGGCGGAGACGGAGCGGGGGTTTTGGCCGGGACGATAAGGATTTTAAACAAGGACGGGGAAGACGTGACCGAAGCTTTCATCAAAGGGGCCGAGCGCTTCTTGGAGGTCGCCAAAACTCACGGCATAAAGAAGGCTATCATGAAAGCCAAGAGCCCTTCCTGCGGGGTGGGCCTTATCTATGACGGCAGTTTTTCGAAAAGACTGATTAAGGGCGATGGGGTTACGGCCGCCTTGCTCAAACGGGAGGGCATAGAGGTTGAAGCGAGATAGGATAAAAGCGATAGCTCTCTTTTCAGGCGGCCTGGACAGTATTCTGGCCGTAAAGTTGATTCAGAGCCAAGGCATCGAAGTCATCGGTCTCACCTTTGTTACCCCCTTCTTCTCATCCAAGGCGGCCGAAGAATCGGCCGAATTGATCGGTATGCCGCTGATAATCAAAGATATAACCGAGGCTCACTTTAAGCTAGTCAAAGCGCCAAAAAGGGGATATGGCAAAAACATGAATCCTTGCGTAGATTGTCACACCCTGATGGTCAAGGTGGCCGGCGATATGATGGAAGAGACGCACGCCTCCTTCATCATCAGCGGCGAGGTCTTGGGCGAGCGGCCGATGTCGCAGAGGCGCGATGCCTTAAAACTGGTCGAGAAGGATTCGGGCTATGAGGGCTATCTTCTTCGCCCCCTCTCGGCCAAGCTTTTGGAAGAGACGATCCCCGAAAAGGAGGGGCTGGTCGATAGAGAAAAGCTACTTGCCATATCGGGGCGCTCAAGAAAGGTTCAGCTCGAAATGGCCGAAAAATACGGTATAAGTGATTTTCCGACTCCGGCCGGGGGCTGCCTTCTAACCGATGAAGGTTTCTCGAAAAAGCTCAAAGAGCTTCTGGAGAAGGATGAAAATCCGAGCCGAAAGAGTTTAGAGGCTCTACGCTTCGGCCGGCACTTCTGGTTTGAAGACACTTTAATAATCGTTGGAAGGAACGAAAAGGAGAATGAGCGTTTAAGCGAGCTTGCTGAAGCTGACGACCTAATATGCGCGGCCAAGGATTTTCCCGGTCCGGTCACTTTGATCAAAGGAGAGCCAACGGACGGGGCGCTCAAGGAGGCGGCCAGGCTCACGGCCGCTTACGGCAAGGCCAAAGAGGCCGATAGGGTTGAAATGGTCTTAAGAGGACCGGGTAGAGAAGCGGAAAGATTCACTCACCAAAGGCCGAAGGAGTAAATAAGAAAAATGTTCTCTTTGCCTTCTTTTAGGATCGGGCGGATCCTCGGGTTCGACATAGAAATCAACCCGACTTGGCTCGCCATATTTGCCATCATCCTCTATCAATTCACCGGTATCTATCTGGAAGAGACCTCGCTTGGAACGGGTCTTATCTTCGGGCTCACAACCACCTTTCTCTTCTTCTTCTCGCTTATCCTCCACGAGGTAGCCCACTCCTATGTAGCCAGAGCCAACTCGCTTCCAATCAGAAAGATTACCCTCTTCATCTTCGGCGGGGTGGCCGAGATGGGGGCAGAGCCAGAGAACCCGGCCGTTGAACTAAAGATGGCTGCCGCCGGTCCCTTAACCAGCATCTTGATATCGGCCCTCTTCTACTTGATTCTGATTATCCTTCCAACGCTCAAGGTTGCCGGACCCTTGCGCACCCTCGTTTATTATATCTTCTACCTCAACATGGCCGTCGCCATCTTCAATCTTCTGCCCGGCTTTCCCTTGGACGGCGGGCGAATTGTCAGGGCCGTGCTCTGGCATTTTTTGGGCGATATAAAACCGGCCACCAAAGCTGCCGCCATCATCGGACAGGCCATCGCCTATTTTCTGATCTTTTTTGGGGTGGCATCGATCTTTGCCGGCGTCATCACCGGGATCTGGCCCATAATGGTCGGCTGGTTCTTGAATCAAGCCGCCCAAGGCAGCTATCGAAACGTCCTCTTGGAGCGGGCGCTTTCAGGGGTGAAGGTGGAAGAGATCATGACGGCAAACGTGATCGAGGCGCCGGCTGAGATCTCGGCAGAGGAACTCGTTGAAGAGTACTTCATGAGGTATCGATTCAGCCGTTTCCCGGTGGCCCAAGGGGATAGATTCTTGGGCGTTGTCACCCTGCATGATGTCAAAGAGGTGCCCAAAGAGCGCTGGCCGATTATTAAAGCGAAAGAAATCGCCCATATGAGCGGAGCTGCAACCATCAACATAAAGAGCGACGCGGCGGGAGCCTTGATGCAGATGGCCAGAGATGAGCTTGGCCACCTTTTGGTCATCAATGATGAAGGAAAGCTCGTAGGCCTGGTTACAAAGACTGATATTATTCGTCTGATCAAGATGAAGGCCGAACTCGGTTTCTAGCCGCCTCTTATTAGCTCTAAAATCTTTTCTTCCAGGTAGTTCTCTTCGACTACGCCCACCTGGATATCCAAGATGGTGCCGTCCGTCTTGAGCAGCACGAAGGTTGGAAGGTATATCACACCCATATCCGAAGCCTCTCTTTCACCCTGGCCGGCTGAGAGGTCGAAGATCCTAAATTCCATCTTGCTCTGATACTTCTGCTTAAGCCCATTCACGATGGGCGCCATCTCGATGCAGGCCGGTCAAGTTGGCGAGGTGAACATGATGAAGACCGGTTTTTCGGTTGGCTCTCCCCGATAATTATACTCACCGTCCTTTCGGCCGGCGCAGGAGGCAAGGGTGATCATCAAAGTTAGGATCGCTATCAAAAGAAGGCTTTTCTTCAAGGTCTCTCCAGATAAGATGGTTTTTGAGCTTGCCCATGAATATCGCGCGCCAAATCGATTTTAACCCCTTTCGCTATGGTTTCAAAGGGGCGAAGACTTTAAAAAATTCGAAAAAATTTCCCAAAAGGGATTAAAATTTGCGGCAAAAAATGATAAATTGAAACAGGAAGTTACAAACTTTGAAATGGGGAGAAACCGGCGAACTTGAAGAAGAGGATACCAGACGGGACTATAGAGAGGCTCGCCCAATACTTGGATTGTCTGATGGAGCTCAAAAGGAATGGGCGGACTACCGTTTCATCGAAAGATATCGGCGAGATAATAGATATCAATCCGGCCGAGATTAGGCGGGATCTTGCTTTATTCGGCTCTTTTGGGAAAAGAGGCGTCGGTTACGATACCGATGATCTAATAAACAGGATCAAAAAAATAATGGGCTCCGACGAGCAGCATAAGATAGCCGTGGTTGGGGCGGGCAATCTGGGCTCGGCCATCGTCAGCTACGGCAAATTCAAGTTGCATGGCTTTTCGGTGGTGGCCGTCTTCGATAACGATCCGGCCAAAGTCGGTCAGAAGATCGGAAATCTTGTCATCAGTGACCTTAAAGATATCAATAAACAGATGGTCGACAAGAACATCACCATCGGGGTGGTAGCCACTCCGCCGGTCGTTGCCCAAGATATAGCCGACATGCTCGTCGATGCGGGAGCAAGGATTATCTTAAACTATGCCCCTATCACCGTGACCGCTCCAAAGTCGGTAACCGTCCACAACACCAGCCCCTTAAAAGAACTCCTCTATACCCTCTATTACTTATCGGGAGGCGGCAAAAGAAAGTGCTCAAAAGCCGGCTGAGATGCCTAAGGGGGCGGTTTTTGTATGCTAGAGATCTCCGCGATAATCCTAACCGGCGGCAAGAGCAGCCGCATGGGCGAGGATAAATGCGCCTTAAGCGTTGCGGGCAAAAGTATCTTAAGCCGGATCATCGAGGTTTTGCGCCCGGTTTCGAGCGAAATCATTCTGGCAGGTGGGGATGGGACAAGGTTTTTAGAGCACGGCTTGAAGTTCGTCTCCGATCGGACGGCCGGTCTCGGCCCTCTTTCCGGGATGCTGGCCGGCCTCAAAGCTTCTGAATCATCTTATAACCTCATCGTTTCTTGCGATCTTCCCTTCATAAATCCTGGTCTTATCGAGATGATGGCGAGGCGGGCTAAAGGAAATCAGGTTGTAATCTGCAAGTCAAAGGAGGGTTTAGAGCCGCTTTTTGCCATCTACTCCAAAGAGGTGATCCCCTTGATCGAGGAGGCCTTAAGGCGAGGGGAGCGCAGGGTCATCTCCTTCTTTGATCAAGTCGAAGTTGAGGTCATCGGCCAAAGTGAGGTGGCCAAGATCGATCCGAAGTATTTGAGTTTCTTCAACATCAACACGCCATCCGATCTTGAAACGGCCGAAGATCTGGCCGAAGCGGGGGAAGATGAGCGGACTTAAGCCAAGCGTTATCGTAATCGTAGGCAAATCCAATAGCGGGAAGACGACCCTCATCGAAGGGTTGATACCCAAACTAGTCAAAAAGGGCTACCTTGTGGCCACGGTCAAGCGGGCAAAGCACGGCTTTGAGATGGACAGAGAGGGCAAGGACTCCTTCAAGCACAGAGAGGCCGGGGCAAAAGCGGTTGCGGTAGTCTCTGATGACCGTTTGGCTCTAATCAAGGAGATAGAGGGAGAGCCGGCCCTTACCGATATCATCTCGGCCTATTTTGGCGGATTCGATCTTGTCATAGTCGAGGGTTTTAAGGAGGAAGCCTACCCGAAACTGGTTGTCTTAAGGGGGCTTGAGGGTGAAAGGGAGCTTCTAAAGCTCTCCAATATCCTTGCGGTCGTAAGCGACGAGCCGGATAACGCCGGGCTGATCAGATTTACGAGCAGAGAATCAGAGAAGATCGCATCCTTCATCGAGAGAGAGATAATAGCAGCTAAATAAGGGAAAATCCCTTTGACAGCCCTTCTTCCTTTGTGCTATATATACTATATCTTTTTGAAAACCGGGAGGAAATTAAATGACATCATTGGGTCTGATAGGCGGGCTTGGCATACCGGAACTCATAATAATCTTGGTGATAGTCTTGGTCATCTTTGGCCCCAAGAAACTTCCCGAGATCGGCAAGGCGCTCGGCTCAGGCATCCGCGAACTCAAAAAGAGTGCCGAGGGCAAGGATGACGAGGAGGAAGCCAAAAAGACGGAAGAAGAGTCCAAGTAAGCCGAGTTCTGTTTGAAAACTTGACCGCTTAACTTTTAAAAGATATCGCTCAAAGGCGGTATCTTGCATTTTGGAGTATTCTCTTGGTGCTTCTAATTCTCTTAGATTAAGATATACTTTGTAACAAAGGTGCTCGACCTTTTTAACCGGCCAAAGGAAGGCCGGAGTCCAAAAAAGAAGGGGAATAGCCGGCTTGGGCCCTTTTTAAGGTTTTTCTTGACTTAATAAAGGGAGGTTTTAACTTGAAAGTCAGTTATTTTTCCAAAAGGGCGCTTCTTTCTGCCCTGGTATTAATTATCATCCTTTCCCTCCTTACCTCTTGCGCTCCGGCTCAAAAGGCAAAACCGGCTAATGAGAACCTCATCCTCTCCACCACCACCAGCACCCAAGACAGCGGTCTTCTCGACGGCTTGATTCCGATCTTTGAAGAGGAATACGGCTACAAGGTCAAGGTCGTCGCCGTGGGAAGCGGCGAGGCGATTCAGATGGGCAAGGACGGCAACGCCGACGTCCTTCTGGTTCACTCTCCGGCCGACGAGGAAACCTTCATGAATGAGGGCTTCGCCGGCGAAAGACTGGCCGTCATGCACAACGACTACGTCTTATTGGGTCCTGAAAACGATCCGGCCCACGTCAAAGGCATGAAGGTTGCCGAAGCCTTCAAGGCGGCTTTGGACAAAGGGGCGGTCTTCGTCTCTCGGGCCGATAACTCCGGTACCCACAAGAAGGAGCTGAAGATCTGGGCTGAGGTCGGCGTCACTCCAAGCGGAGCGAATTACCTCGAAAGCGGGCAAGGTATGGGCGACAGCTTGACCTTAGCCAGCGAGAAGGGCGCTTATATTCTGGCTGATAGGGGCACCTATCTTTCGATGAAGGGTTCGCTCAGCCTGGTGATACTCACAGAGGGCGAGAATATATTGTTCAATCCCTATCACGTGATGACCTTGAATAAGGCCAAGTTCGACAAGGTCAACCACGAGGGCGCGGCGGATTTCGTTAAGTTCATCACCGACCCCAAGACACAAGATTTCATCTCCAAATTCGGCACGGGCGAGTTCGGCCAGCCGCTCTTCTACCCGGATGCGGCTTAACATAAAAGAGTGATCTTATGGATCTCATAATCAAGGGATTCAAAGAGGCGGCCAAAATCCTCCTCTCCCTCGATTCTCAAGTCGTAGAGATAACCAAGCTGACCTTGAAGATCTCAGGGTCAGCTACCCTGGTTGCTCTTCTGATCGGGATTCCGCTCGGCCTCTTTTTGGCCCTCTATCGCTTTCCCGGCCGAAGGCTTGTAGCTTCACTCATAAACACGGGTATGGGCTTGCCGCCGGTTGTGGTTGGCCTCTTTTTGGCCCTCCTTTTTTGGCGGAGCGGCCCGCTTGGCTTTCTTGAGATCATGTACACCCCTTTTGCTATGGTTGCAGCCCAAGTCGTCATCGCCCTTCCCTTAGTTACCGGTTTTACCATGGCGGCCGTGGGGGCTCTCGATCCCGATATCATCCTGCAGGCCAGAGCCCTTGGCGCCTCCAAAGCTCAAGCCCTTCTGGTCGTCTTGAGAGAAGCGCGCCTTGGAACGCTGGCCGCGGCCATGGCCGGTTTTGGCGGGATAATCTCCGAGATCGGAGCGGTTCTCATGGTTGGGGGAAACATCAAGAATCAGACCCGCGTGCTGACGACGGCGATCGTTCTTGAGACCAGAATGGGCCGGTTCGAGGCGGCGATTGCCCTCTCCATAATCCTTATGACCTTAAGCTTTACGGTAAATTATCTTTTGACCACGATTCAGCAGAGGGGGTCCAATAATTGGCCGCGCCGCTACTTAAGGTAGAGAACCTAAAGCAGATCTATTCCGGCTCGACCATCCTTGATATCGACTCTTTCGAGCTTAATTCCGGTGAACCGACGGTCATCTTCGGCCCCAACGGATCGGGCAAGAGCACCCTTTTAAGACTGCTAGCCTTACTTGAGCGGCCAAGTGCCGGCAAGATCTTCTATGGCGAAAGCGAGGTCGGACCCAAAAATTCGCTTTTTTTCTCAAGGGAGGTCGCCCTCCTTCTGCAGCGGCCGATCTTTTTTTCATCAAGCGTCCGCGAGAACATCATCTTTGGACTTAAAGCCAGGAAGGTCGAAAAGAGCAGGATAGAGGAGGGGCTCAAAGAGGTGGCCCTT
Organism: Actinomycetota bacterium; assembly: GCA_037441605.1. GTDB lineage: Bacteria > Actinomycetota > Aquicultoria > UBA3085 > Oleimmundimicrobiaceae > Yes70-04. The sequence continues at coordinate 7,583 of JBBIRY010000005.1, forward strand.
CTCTTCAAACTGGAAAGTCTCCTTTCAAAACGCCCCCATGAGCTTTCAGGGGGGCAGGCTCAAAGGGTAAACCTTGCCCGCGCCTTCATCTTAAAGCCCAAACTACTCCTTTTGGATGAGCCATTTTCGGCTCTTGACGCGGCCATAAGGGAGGAGCTTATAAGTTCTCTTAAGAGAGCCATCACAAAGACGAGTCAGACGACCCTCTTCGTTACCCATCACCGCGAGGAGGCGGCGCTGCTCGCCAAACGGATGGTAGTTATGCTGGATGGCAAGATCGTCCAAGACGGCGGAGTCGATGAGGTTTTCACCAAACCGGCCGGTCTTGAAGTGGCCAAACTCATCGGCATCGAAACCATCCTTCACGGCCGGATCGAAGAAAGGCTCGGCGAGCTCGCAAAGGTGATTGTGGATGGCGGCTCTTTCATCGTTGATGTGAGCGGGGCGCCCGGCAATGAGGTAACCCTATTCATTCGGCCCGAAGATGTCTTTATCGCCAAAGAGAGGGTCTCAAGCAGCATTCGCAACTGGTTTGAAGGTGAGATTGTTGAGGTCAACTCCTTAGGCAGGCTCTTTCTGTTAACTCTTAATTCCGGCTTTCACCTCAAAGCGATGGTGACGGGTTTAGCAAGGGAAGAGCTTGGTTTAGATGTTGGGGCCAAGGTTTGGGCGGGAGTAAAATCTTCATCGATCCATGCCGTAAAAGAGTAGATTCTTCGATTTTACTAAAGCTTCTGAGTCGATTAAAATAGCTAGTTACTCGGTGTTACATACCGGGAACAGAAACCTTGCAAATGAAGGGTTTGAAATAATGGCAATGATCGAGCCCAAAGAGGCCCAAAGGCTGATTCTGGCAAATGCAAATCTACTTTCAAGAGTTCAAGTTGATCTTATTGAGTCTTTGGGACTCACCCTTGCCGAAGAGATCATATCCAATGAAGATATTCCGCCCTTCGACAATTCGGCCATGGACGGCTATGCGGTCAAATCATCGGATGTCGCTTCGGCTTCCAAGGAGAACCCGGTAAAGCTGAGAGTCCAGTCCGGATTGGCTGCCGGTCAAGCTGCTCAGGATGGAATCGAAAGTGCTTCCGCGATCAGGATAATGACCGGAGCGCCGATTCCAAACGGGGCCGATGCGGTCATAAAGCAAGAGGATACCGATCTTGGCGCAAGCGAAGTCTTGATATTTAGCAGCGCCAAAGCGGGCGAAAATATCAGAAGAGCCGGAGAGGATATCGCTACCGGCGAGAAGGTCTTGGGAGCCGGTCACCCCTTGCGAGCGGCCGAAATCGGCATCTTAGCTTCGCTCGGGCGGTCAAAGGTTAAAGTATTTGCAAGGCCCAAAGTTGCCATACTTTGTACCGGAGATGAGATCGTCCCGATCGATGAGCCGCTAAAAGCGGGCAAGATCAGAAACAGCAACGCCTACTCCTTGAGCGCTCAAGTCGTGGCGGCCGGAGCCGACTTGAGAGGTTTTTCAACGGTCAAAGATGACCTCGAAGCGACAAAGGCGGCCATATCGGAGGGGTTGAGCCGGGCCGACGTGCTCATCATTACGGGCGGGGTTTCAGTCGGCGAATACGATTTCGTCAAGGAAGCGATGGAATCTCTGGGGGCCCAAGCGATCTTCTGGAAGGTCGCCCAGCGGCCGGGGATGCCGCTCGCCTTCTGGCTTATGGGTGAAAAGCTCGTCTTCGGTCTTCCCGGAAACCCCGTCTCGACGATGGTCTGTTTCGAAGAGTACGTGCGGCCGGCCCTTCTTAAGATGATGGGAAGAGAGAGTCTCTTTCGCCCCAAGGTCAAGGCCATTTTGGAAGAGGATTTCAAGAAGAGGCTCAACCGTCACTTCTTCGTCAGAGTGATCGTCAAAGAGGAGGATGGACGCTACTTAGCTCGCCCGACCGGCCCCCAAGGCTCGGGGATACTCAAATCGATGACCTTGGCAAATGGTCTGGCCACGATACCGGCCGATGTCAATCTGGTTAAGGCGGGCCAAGAGGTCATCGTTCATTTGACCGAGCTTCCAGAAGATCATTGATTTACATTATAAATTACAGCAAGAGGAGGCCAATCCCCTGGCCGAGCTTATAGATAGATACGGCAGAAAGATAGATTATCTAAGGATATCGATCACGGATCGCTGCAATTTGAGCTGCCGCTACTGCGTGCCCGAAGAGAGCCTAAAATGCATTAAAGAGAGAAGCGACCTGCTCTCATTCGAGGAGATAACCAAGATCGTTCAAACTTTAAGCGGAATGGGAATAAAAAGAATCAAAGTGACGGGCGGAGAGCCGTTGATCAAGCGGGGGATCACCTCTCTGATCAAGGGCCTTGCTGCTATAAGTGGCATCGAGGATATCTCTTTGACCACAAACGGCCAGCTTCTGTCAGGGCTTGCTTTAGATCTTAAACGGGCCGGCCTTAGCAGGATAAATGTCAGCTTGGACTCATTAAACTCAGAAAAGTACAATTACTTAAGCCGCGGCGGCGACCTTGCGCTCGCCTTCGAGGGGATAAAAAAGGCGATCGAGGTCGGGATGAGTCCGGTAAAGATGAATGTCGTTGCCATCAAGGGAGTCAACGATTTTAAGGAAGATATTCTAGATTTCCTCTCTTTTACAAGAGAGCTTCCCGTCTATGTCAGGTTCATCGAACATATGACGGCAAGAGTTAGCCATGAGGATGAAGCCCTTGTTCCAACTGCTAAGATCAAGGAGATCGTCGAGTCCGAGGTGAGCTTGGAGGAGATGGCCCCGCCGATTGGCGGCGGTCCGGCAAAGTACTACAAACCAGCCGGTTATCTCGGCGGGGTGGGTTTCATTTCGGCCATGAGCGATTCCTTCTGCCAAAATTGCAACCGCCTTCGCCTCTCTGCGACCGGAACCATAAAGAGCTGTCTCTTCTCCTGCAAAGAGACCGATATAATCACCCCCTTAAGGGGCGGGGCGAGCGATGAAAAGATCAAAAGGATCATCACCGAGCTTGTTGCTTCCAAGCCCAAGGATCGCTTGGGGAGCCTTGAGGATGATTGCGACTGGCAGATGCTCAAGATAGGGGGATGATGATGGGGGATAAGAGACGATCCGATATCAAGATGGTCGATGTCAGCCCAAAGGATGAAACTTTGCGCACGGCCACAGCCAAGGGGTTCATACGGCTCAAGAAAGAGACGATGGAGCTGATTGAGAAGGGCGAGATGAAAAAGGGCGACGTTTTGGCCACAGCTCAAGTGGCCGGCGTTATGGCGGTTAAGAAGACGCCCGATTTGATTCCCCTCTGCCACCCTCTTCGCATCACCGGAGTCGACGTCGAGTTCGAGGTGGAAGATGATAGGATTGAGATTACTGTCACCGTCAAGTCTTTGGATAGGACAGGGGTCGAGATGGAGGCGCTTTCAGCCGTGAGCGCTGCCGCTCTGACCATCTACGATATGTGCAAGTGGATCGATAAGTCCATGAGGATAACCGATATCCGCCTCATCGAGAAGACGGGCGGCTCAAGCGGCGACTTTCGAGCGGAATAAGGAGGGCGATATGAAGCTTGGAATTTTGACCGTAAGCGATAGGGCGGCAGCCGGAGAGCGGGGTGATGGCAGCGGCACCTTGATCGCCGAGATGATGAAGGAACTAGGGGCCGAGGTGGTCGCCTATGAGATCGTGCCCGACGAGAAGAAGCTGATAGCCAAGAATCTTATCAGGATGGCCGATGATATCAAGGCCGACCTCATCATCACGACGGGCGGGACGGGCTTGAGCCCAAAAGATGTCACCCCCGAGGCGACCCTTTCCGTCATCGACCGAGCCGCGCCCGGTTTTTCCGAAGCGATCAGGGCCGAAAGCTTGAAGATCACCCCCAAGGCGATGCTCTCTCGAGCCGTCAGCGGCATACGCGGCCAAACGCTCATAATAAATCTACCCGGAAGTCCTAAAGCGGTCAAAGAGGGACTCCTTGTCATAATCGATGCCCTTCCTCACGGGATAGATATCTTAAAAGGCGTCGCTGAGGATTCTGCCAGAGAGTGATTGTTCTAAAATTTGAGCTAAAATGCTGAAGTGTCAACAAAGGAGCCGAGGAGGGGTCATGCTTCAAAAGAATATGGGCACCATAGATAGAAGTATAAGGGTCATCATCTCCGTCTCCATATGGGCGCTTCATGCGACGGGCAGGGTGGACGGGATCATCTCGGTCATCCTTGGCATGGTCGGCGGCACCATCTTGGCGACCGCGGTTCTTGGCTACTGCCCACTTTATCTACCCTTCAACTTCTCGACCAAAAGGGATTAGGGTTAATCTGGCTTCTAGCTCGATGTTATCGTGTCGACCACCGGTTCGATTGAGGCGGGATCGATGAAATCGACCGGCTCATTGTAGGCCTTTAAGAGCCCTTTTTCGTCGTCGTTGAGCGAGGAGTAGTCTTTCGATTTCAAATCCATCTTCATCATATACATCATGGCCTTATCGATCCGCCCCAGCTTTTCGTAGTCGAAAGCGCCGCGAAGGCCAAAAAGCTTGATCTTCTTCATCTCGTCCTCGCTGAAGCTGGCCCTGACGATATCCTTGTAGGTGCCGTCATTTATCGAGGCGAGGCCGACTGTAAATATAACGATATTTTTGTCCTTGATCTCATCCCAATTCTTCTTGATGACGTCGAGTCCGGCGATTCCAGTTGCATGAAGATATCCTCCAAAGACAATATTGTCGTAACTTTGCAAGGCATCAACATCGAGTTTGGGGGTTTCGACCATGTCAGCCCAGGTTCTTTCGGCAATCCATTCGGCATACTTCTTGGTGCTGCCGTATTTGGATTTGTAGATAATTATGGTTCTCATCGTTTCGACCTCCCTAAGCTCGCTTGCGTTCAATCATCTTCCCATGCGTCAAATTTATCAGAAATCTTAGGCAATGGTAAGTTTGATAAAAGTTTCACATCATTTAAGGCTCAGAAACGCCGACTGGGCAAAGGCAAACGCCTTTTGGAGGGTGTTTATTTGTATTTTTTCGCTTTCTTGATATGATGTATGGACTTTAAAAGAATCGGGGGCAATCTCTATGTCAAGCAGGAAGAAGAGGAATATCATAATGGTTCTTTTAATCCTCTTCTTTACCCTGGCCCTTCTCTATACGGCTTTTGGCTCATTCAACTACTATCGGACTCCAAGCGAGATTCTGGCCGATCCGAGCTTGGACGGCAAACGGATAAAGGTCGCCGGGAAACTCTCAGGCCAGATCGACTTGGATGCTGACGGGGGAAATAGTTTCGTCATCAGTGATGGCAAGAGTGAAATCGCCATTACTTACGATAAATCGCTTCCGCCCAACCTGACGGAGGAGACCGAGATCATCATCGAGGGGACCTATGATCATCAGACGGGAATCGTAACGGCTGATTCGGCTCTAACAAAATGTCCCTCGAAATATTCTTCCAAATGACGGAGCTGAGCATGGCAGCTTTAGGCAGGATTAGCATCTTATTTGCACTAATCTCGTCGCTTGCGACGGCCGCGCTTATCACCTATGGCATGAAGAGGCGGAGCGGCGCCCAGGTTCGGCTGGGCCACTTCGGTCTGCTTGCAAGCCTCCTCTTCACCTTCGCCGCCTCACTCGCTCTTTTAATGGCCTTTTTGGGCCGGGATTTTTCCCTAATTTACGTCTACAATCATTCCAATCGCAGTTTAAGCCCGATCTTCACCCTGGCCGCCTTTTGGGGAGGCCAGGAGGGCTCGCTCCTCTTCTGGCAGCTTTTAATCTCAGCTTTCAGCGCGGTTTTCTTGATAAACGGCCGCAAAGGGCGGCTGAATCAGCATGCCCTGCTCATTTTGGCTGCGGTGCAGCTCTTCTTCCTTCTCCTTTTGGCGGGAGTGGCAAGTCCGTTCAAGGTAATGGCTCAGACCCCAGTTGACGGGATGGGCCTAAATCCGCTTCTCCTTCACATTCAGATGGTCTTTCACCCACCCATTCTCTTTGCCGGCTACGCTGCGACGGCCGTTCCGTTCGCCCTTGGGATTGCCGCCCTGATCACCGGCCAAGCCGATGGAGGCTGGGTAAGGACGGCCAAGAAGTGGGCTCTCTTTGCTCAGGTCATGCTGAGTATCGGGATACTTCTTGGCGCTCTCTGGGCCTATGATGAACTCGCCTTTGGCGGCTATTGGGCCTGGGACCCGGTCGAAAACGCCTCACTTCTGCCTTGGCTGATGGGCTCAGCCCTCCTTCACACTTTAAACATTCACGAGCGTCGGGGTCTCCTTAAACTCTGGAGCCCCATTTTAACCTCGGCCGCCTTCATTTCCTGCATCTTGGCCACCGTCATCACCAGGAGCGGGGTGATCGAGTCGGTTCACGCCTTTGGCCGCTCGCCGATTGCCGCCTACTTCACCTGGATGCTCATCGTCTTGACCCTGGCCTCGGCAGTCATCATCATCTTTAAGGGGAAAGAGTTCGCATCCGATGAGTTAGACTCGCTTCTCTCTAAATCCTACGGCTTTCACTTAAACAACGTCATTTTGATCTTCTTTGCCGTCGTCATCACCTTTGGCACCTTCTATCCGCCCGCAACCGAAGCGCTCTTTGGGGCGCGGATATCGCTCGGCCCTCTCTTCTTCATGAGGATAATTCCGCCTCTTGGGCTTATATACCTTGGATTTTTGGGCGTCTGCCCTTTGCTCGGCGAAAAAGAGACCGAACGGTCTCGCCTGGCCAGGCGGGCCGCCCCTCCCCTGATTTTGGCAGCCGTTACCTTCAGTTTGGCCTTCTTCCTTTGGGGAAATAAGTCATTTGCAAGCCTGGGTCTCGGAATCAGCGCCTTCACCATGGCCACGACCTTGACTGCGATTTTGGCTCCGGCAAAGGATGGAGCAAAGAATCTCTTTGTAAGACTCAAGGCAAATCGCTCCAGATACGGCGGTTATCTCGCTCACTTCGGTATCGCCGCGGTATTTGTCGGCCTGATCGGAACGAGCTATTATCCGACAAGCGGCCAGGCAAGCTTAGAGAAGGGCGAGTCCTTCAAGGTCGGCCCCTTAACCGTGGCCAACCTTGAGCTTAAGATCGAAGATCTTGGAGACAAAGTCGAAAATACGGCCCTTTTGAAGGTGGAGAAAGCGTCCGGCCGTAAGGTCGAGCTTAGCCCCAAACTCATTTACCATAAGAGCTGGAAGAAGACGACGGCAAAAGTCGCCATTGAAGGCGGACTCTTTTCCGACCTCTACGCCAATCTGATGCAATTCCATGAGAGCGGCACCATCCACGTTGAATTGAAGATCAACCCTTTCGCCTCTTGGCTTTGGATCGGGACTTGGATCATGATACTCGGGACGGCGCTGGCCTTTCTGCCGCTGGGTGGGGCCGATTAAGATCGGGTGGGAATCATGAGTAGAGATACCGATAGGATCGTAATCGAAGATTTAAGCCACTCTTACGGGGCGCGCCGGGCGGTCTCAAAGGTCAGCTTCATCATCGAACGCGGAGATATCCTAGCTGTTCTTGGTCCCAATGGGGCCGGAAAGACGACCCTGCTCAAACTCTTGGCCACCCTTCTTCGTCCCAAGTCTGGCTTTATCTCCTATTTCGGGCTCTTGCCCGTGGATGATCCGGCCCCAGTCAAGAGGATGCTCGGCTATTTGGCTCACGAAACTCTCCTTTACAAGGATCTTACCGTCCGCGACAATCTCATTTTCTACGGCGGACTCTACGGCCTTTCCGATCCAAAGGGCCGGGCGGAAGAGGTGCTAGAAATGATCGACCTCTCGACCAGAGCCGGTGATCCTGCCCGCTCGCTTTCGAAAGGGATGCGTCAGCGCCTCTCCATCGGCCGGGCTATCCTGCACGATCCTGAGCTTCTCCTTCTCGACGAACCATTTGCCGCTCTTGATGTCAAGGCCGCAGCCAGCCTGAAGAGGATAATCGAAGGATTAAGGGCGAGAGGGAAGACGGTCGTCTTTACCACCCATGATTTCGAGGGTGCAGCCAGGCTCGCTAACTCCTTTCTTTTAATGAGCGAAGGCAAGGTGGCTGGAGCGCAAAAAGGTCCGCTCAAAGATGCGGCCGATCTGAAAAGTGCTTTTATGACGGCGGCTCCAGACGGGGAGTGGCCATGAAGCTCTTAGCCCTCCTCATAAAAAAGGATCTTAAGCTGGAGTTGCAAACCAAAGAGAGTTTGAGCGCCATGCTCATCTTTTCGCTTTTAACGATGGTCTCTTTGGGGCTCGCCTTGGGCGGGGAGCCTGCGAATGGAGCGGTCCTTTCGGGTCTGCTCTGGATAACCTTTCTCTTCACTTCGCTTCTTGGTTTAAACCGCACCTTTTTCTACGAAAAGGAAGAGGGCTGTCTTGAAGGGCTCCTTCTTGCTCCGATTGATATCACGCATCTTTACTTATCCAAGGTCGTATCGAATTTCATCTTCTTGAGCTTGATGGAGGCGGTTGTCATCCCGGTCTTTCTGCTCTTCTTCTCCGGCGGCTCGGTCAACCTCTTTACGGGGGGTTTCTTTCTGACCCTGATCCTGGCTAATCTTGGCCTTTCAATCATCGGGGTCCTGCTTGCGGCCATCTCCATGAATACCAGGGCAAAGGATCTAATGCTTCCCCTTCTCTTCATCCCGGTCATCGTGCCCGTTCTTCTTGCGGCCATTAAAGCGACCAACATCGTGGTTTTGGGCGGTGAGACGGCCGAGCTTTTTGCCAGCTTAAGGCTGCTTCTCTTTTATGATATCATCTTTGCATTGGTCGCCTTTTTGACCTTTGAATATGTCTTGGAGGAGTAGATATTGAAAAGGGGTCAAAAGCTTACTGCTTTAAGATATATTGCCATCTCATCCATCCTGATCTCGCTCTATATGATCTTCTTTCTGGCCCCCACGGATAGGTATCTTGGCATAGTTCAGAAGATATTCTATATCCATTTTGCGAGCGCCATCATTCCCTATTTAGCCTTCTTGATCGTCTTTTTGGCCTCGGCTTTTTACCTTGTCAAAAAAGAGATCTTCTTCGATCGCTTGGCTTTGGCCAGCGCCGAGATCGGTCTCATGGTCGACACCGTCCTTCTTGTAACCGGCACCATCTTCAGCAAGCCGACTTGGGGGGTGTGGTGGGTCTGGGAGCCGCGCCTTACCACTTCGCTCATAATGTGGCTTCTCTACTTTGGCTACCTCATGCTCCGCTCGCTCAGCGAGGACCGCCTCAAAGCGAAAAATCTGGCTGCCGTATACGGTATAGTCGCCTTTGTCAGCGTGCCGATCTCATTCATGTCGATCAGGTGGTGGCGGTCGGTCCACCCCATTTTAATCACCCCAAATAAGATAAACTTAGACCCCTCGATGTGGCTTGTGGCCCTCTCGACCTTGGCCGCCTTCGCCCTATTATTTGCCTACCTCTTAAACCTTAAGATGGAAATCCTTCTCTTGGAGGAGGAGATAGCAGAGATAAAAGAAGAAATGGGGGACACTCAATGAATTATCTCTTAGCCGCCTACTTTGCCGCTTGGCTGATTATCTTTTTGTATCTGACTCGCTTAGAAGGGAAGGTCGCCTCCCTAAAGAGGGATTTGGATCGGATAAAAGGAGGAGTTAAGGGAGGGGAGGAGTAAAGGTGGAGCGCTTGAGCCTGATCTTTCTCTTTCTTGCCATCTTCGCCTATACTTTGGCTACCCTCGCTTATCTTGAGCACTTCCTTGCCAAGGGGCGGCGGATGGGAGCAATTGCGACAGCTCTCTGTGGTTTCGGCCTTGCCTCTCAAATCATATCTTTTATCTTTAGGATGAGCGCTTCTGGTCACCTCATCGGGACAAGCGCCTATGAGTCACTCGCTTTGGCCTCTTTCTTCGTCGTCCTCGGTGGCTTAATCATCGAGCTTCGCTCCAAGACGCGAACCTTAAGCCTCTTCATGCTCCCGGTTGCCCTGCTCTTTCTGCTCAGAGCGTATACTTACTATAAGCCGCCGACGGCCCGCTATGCGTCGCTTTCAGGCTCGCTCATCGATATCCATTTCATCTCGATGTTCGTCGCCTCGGCCGCCTTCGCGGTGGCCGCCGTCGCCGCCCTTCTCTATCTTCTCGAGGAGCGGGGCTTTAAGAAGAAGCAAGCGAGCCTTCTCGCCATGCGCCTTCCGGCCTTGAGCAGCTTGGAGGATCTGCAAAGAGACTCCATATTATTGGGCTTCATCTTTCTTTCGGCAACCTTGATCACCGGGGCGATCAGGGCCAAAGAGCTTTGGGGGACTTTCTTCGATGCCATCGTCATTACCGCGGCACTGGCTTGGGCCATCTATCTTGGCTACCTTCTCTTCAAACGGGCGGGCGGCCTTCGGGGGCGCAAAGGGGCCATCGTGGCCATCTTGGGGTTTGGGGTCATTTTGGCCATCCGCTTCATCGTGGTGCCATATTTGAGTTTCTTTCACGGCTACCGGGCTTAAAGCCGGTTTTTCGGAGGTTTTTTTATGGGTTACTATCCGATAGATCTCGATCTTGAAGGGGCCAAAGTCCTCGTCGTAGGCGGCGGGGCTGTGGCCGAGCGTAAAATTAGCTCGCTCTTTAAAGCCGGGGCCAAGATAACGGTCATCTCACCCAAACTCTCGCCCGGCCTTAAAGAACTCTTGGGCGAGGCGAAGATTGATTGGATAGAGCGGGAATATCGAGCTGGGGATCTCAAAGGAGCCGTTTTAATCATCAGCGCAACCGACGACTTTGCGGTTAACGCGGCCGTCTCCAAAGAGGCCCAAGAGGAGTCGATTCTCATAAATGTCGTCGATGATCCGGCCCTATCCAACTTCATCGTCCCTTCCGTGCTAAAGAGGGGCGATCTGAGTATAACAGTCTCCACGGGCGGGATTGCCCCGGCTCTCTCCAAGAAGATAAGGGGAGATCTAGAGATCCTCTTCGACGAGGGCTACGGGGATTACCTCGCCTTTCTCAAAGAGATTAGGATCAAGATCAAAGAGTCTCACCCTTTTGAGCCAGAGCGGGCCAAGGCTTGGGAGCGGATTGCCGCCATCGATGTCGATGCGATCTTAAAGAACGGCGGCCTTGAGAGTTTAAAAGAGACGGTGAAGCGGTGCATATAGTCTGCGCTGGCCTAAGTCATAAGACCGCCCCGGTCGAAGTGAGAGAGAGGTTCGCCTTGTCCGGCCAGGAACTGAAGGAGGCCCTTCTTGATCTTATCCAAAGCGAGTCGATAAGCGAGACTGTCATAATCTCTACCTGCAACCGGAGTGAGATCTATGCTGCTGTCAGCGATCCAGCCAGGTTCAAGCGGGATGTCACCCAATATCTCTCTCTGCTCTGCGGGCTTGACTCGCGCTCTATCGAGAAATACTTATACTTCAAAGAGACAACCCAGGCGGCCGAACACCTATTTTCCGTCGCATCCAGCCTAGACTCGATGCTCCTTGGCGAGGCCCAGATACTCGGCCAAGTTAAAGAGGCCTACGAGACGGCTCTGGAAGCCGGAGTGACGGCCACCATCTTCAACCGCCTCTTTCGCGAGGCCTTGCTTGTTGGAAAGCGGGTGCGCAGCGAGACCTCGATCGGCGAGAATGCCGTCTCGGTAAGCTCTATTGCGGTCACCTTGGCCAAGAAGGTCTTCGAAACGCTTGAAGGAAGAACGATCCTCGTTCTTGGAGCGGGCGAGATGAGCGAACTAGCCGTCAAAAATCTGGTTTCAAGCGGCGCGAGCAGCATATTTGTGGCCAACCGCAATTTCGAAGCGGCCAAGGAGATGGCGGCAAGATTCAACGGCCGGGCGATTGGGTTTGACGACTTTCCCAAAGAGCTTGAGCGGGCCGATATCGTTATCGGCTCGACGGCCGCCCCTCACTTTGTGGTGACCAAAGATCAAGTGGCCGCGGCCATGAAGGCCAGGCGAGGGCGGCTGATCTTCTTCATCGATATCGCCGTGCCCAGAGACATCGATCCCAAAGTCGATGAGTTGGACAACGTCTTTCTCTATGACATAGATGACTTAAAAACGGTCGCCGACTTCAATCTGGCCGAGCGTAAGAAGGAGGCGGCCAAAGCGGCCAAGATAGTAGAGGCCGGAGTCGACTCCTTCATACTCTGGCTGGGCTCTTTGGAGGTCGTCCCGACCATCTCAGCCTTGAAAGGCCAAGCCGAGGATATCCGCTCCAAGGAGATAGAGAAGGTCCTCTCCAAACTCTCACACCTCTCTCAGGTCGACAAGGAGACGATAGATGCCCTCTCGACCTCAATAATAAATAAGCTCTTGCATCGTCCGATAGTCTCGCTCAAGGAGTCGGCCAACACCAAGGGCGGCTACGTATATATCGACTCATTGAGGCATATCTTCGGTCTCGATGGCGGCGGTGATGGAAAAAGGTGAGAAAAGAAAAGATAGTGATCGGCACCCGCCAAAGCAAGCTCGCCCTCTTCCAGACCAACCTGGTAGCGAACCGGCTCAAGGATGATTTTGAAGTGGAGATAGTCAAAATCAAGACGACCGGAGACAAGATATTGGACAGCGCGCTATCCGACATCGGAGAGAGGGGTCTCTTCACCAAGGAGATAGAGGAAGCCCTCCTGGATGGCAAGATAGATATGGCCGTTCACAGCATGAAGGACCTGCCAACAGAGCTGCCGGCGGGGTTGATGATAGGGGCCATACTTGAGAGGGAGGACCCAAGAGACGTTCTGATATCCAAGGGCAACCTCTCCCTTTTAGACCTTCCCAAGCGGGCCAAGGTCGCAACGAGCAGCCTTCGCCGAAGAGCGCAACTTCTGGCCTTAAGAAAGGATTTGAACGTCGTCGATATCAGGGGCAATCTCGATACGCGTCTAAAGAAGCTCGATGCCGGTGATGTGGACGCCATCGTCCTGGCCGCTTCTGGTCTGATTCGCTTGGGTCTTGCCGAAAGGATTGCAGAAAGGTTCTCCGCCGATGAGATGCTTTCGGCTGTGGGGCAGGGAGCCATCGGTATCGAGATGAGGGAGGGCGACGAAAGGATCAAAGATGCGATCGCACCCTTGGGTCACAAAGAGACGTCTCTTGCGGTCCGGGCGGAGCGGGCTTTTCTGCATCGCCTGGAAGGCGGTTGCCAAGTGCCGGTTGCCGCGCTCGGAGTGCTGGAAGACGAGGGGCTTGAGCTCTTCGGTCTTGTCGCAAGCCTGGATGGCAATCGGATCATCAAGGGCTGGATGATCGACGAAGAGATAAGACCCGAAAAACTCGGAGTCGATCTGGCTGAAAACCTTTTGGGCAAAGGGGCGGATGAAGTGCTCAAGGGGATCAGGGGCGCATCATGACTTCAAGCAGCGATTTCAAGGGCAAGGTTTACTTGATCGGAGCGGGGCCGGGCGATCCGGGCCTTCTCACTCTAAAAGGCAAAGAAGCAATAGAGGCGGCCGATGTGGTGGTCTACGACTACTTGGCAAATCCCGTACTCTTGAAATATGCTAGCGCCGCCGCCGAACTGATATACGTGGGCAAGAGCGGATCATCCCACACCAAGGAGCAGCATGAGATAAACGCGCTTCTGGTGGAGAAGGCAAAGGTGGGCAAGTCGGTTGCAAGGCTTAAAGGGGGCGATCCCCTGATCTTTGGCCGGGGCGGCGAAGAGGCTTTGGCTCTCAAGGGCGCGGGGATAGAGTTTGAGATCATTCCCGGCGTCTCCTCGGCCGTTGCCGCTCCCGCTTACGCCGGTATACCGATTACCCATAGGGGCATGGCCACCTCGGTCTCCTTCATCACCGGCCACGAAGATCCCACCAAGGATGAGAGCGATATCGATTGGGGGGCTTTGGCCCGCCTCAAGGGGACGCTTGTCTTTCTGATGGGGGTTAAGAATTTGAGCTTGATCGCAGAGAACCTTACCCGCGAGGGCAAGGCTAAGGATACGCCCGCCGCCGTCATCAGATGGGGGACGACCGCCTCTCAAGAGATGGTCAAGGGAACGCTCTCTGATATCGCGGGCAAGGTTCAAGCGGCTGGACTCAAGCCCCCGGCCATAACGGTCGTGGGCGAGGTGGTGAATCTATCAGATGATCTCGCCTGGTTTACCAAGAAGCCTCTCTTTGGCAAACGGATAGTCGTCACCCGAGCCCGCGCCCAGGCGAGCAAGCTCAGTGCGAAGCTTTTGGACCTTGGGGCCGAGCCGATAGAGTTTGCCACCATCAAGATTAAGGAGCCGACCAGCTTTGAAACGTTGGATATGGCAATTAATAATATTTGTAACTCTCAGCCAGAGGCTGATGGGCCTTTGGCCCACCAACTCCCAACTAAAAACTCCCCACTAATCTACGATTGGATCGTCTTTACCAGCGCGAACGGGGTAGATTCGTTCATCGAGAGGCTTATGGTGAGTGGCGGGGATATCAGAGATTTAAAAGGCATCAAGCTTGCGGCCATCGGACCGGCCACGGCGGAAAAACTTGCCTCTTATAACCTCAAGATCGATCTTATCCCCAAAGAGTTTGTGGCCGAAGCCGTGGCCGAGGCGCTAAAAGGGCAAGGGATCGAAGGGGCAAAGATTCTCATCCCCAGGGCCGAGCAGGCCAGAGACGTTTTGATAGACGAGTTAGAGGCGGCCGGGGCTCATATCAGCGTAACTCCCGCCTACAAGACAGTCATCGATGGGGCCGGAGCCGAACGAATAATCGAACGCCTCAAGCGCGGCGAGATAGATATTATCACCTTCACCAGTTCATCGACGGTTAAGAATTTTGCGGCAAGCTTTGAGGGAGAGGATTTGGGCGATCTTATAAAAGGGGTCAAAATAGCCTCCATCGGCCCGATAACCTCGGAGGCCGTGCGCGAATTCGGTCTCAAAGTTGACATCGAGGCCAAAGAGTATACGATTGACGGGCTCATAGCTGCGCTATGCAGCTACCTCAGCCAGAGGCTGACCTGTCCGCCTATGGCGTGATGGGCCTTCTTGTGAGCCTCTGGCTCATGGCCCAAGTCGTCAGTGAATGCAAAGAAACTGAAAGAAGAAAAAAGAGGCTGGGGATGAGCGAGAAGAAGAAGGGATACAAAAATCTTCTGGTTTGGCAAAAAGCCAAGGATTTGGCATTGCAAATATATTCAGTTTCCAAAGATTTTCCAAATTCCGAGAATTTTGGACTAACTTCCCAGCTGCGTCGAGCTGCCGTTAGCATTCCGGCAAATATCGCCGAAGGCTGCGAAAGGCAGCATGATAAAGAATTCATTCAGTTTCTCTATATATCACGAGGCTCAGTTGCGGAAGTTGAAGTCTTTATAGATATAGCTTTTGATTTAGGATATCTTTCAAAAGAATCCTTTCAAACGCTTGAAGCTCAAGCCTGCGAAGTAGGTAAGCTCATCAACGGGCTCATAAAGTCTTTGAAATGATAAAATACAGCCACCAGATGCCAGCTATCGGCTACCAGGTGTGAGGTAAGAAAAATAAGTTTTTTCTGAAAGCTGTTGGCTGATGACTGGAGACTACTCTCAGGAAACTGGAAACTGAACACTGACGACTAGAGCTTTATTATAATTCGCTGTAAGCCGTATGATTGATTGGTAAAGTTTTTACTGGAGACTGACAACTGGCAACTGGAGGCTATATTTAGTGATAGGAATATCCAAGTTATACATGGGGGCCGCCCAGCCCTCAGATGCTTTAAGATACGAGCGAAGGTCAAATTGCTTGCCTTCCCATCTCCTCCAATTCTCGATCGACAAAAAGCCCGTCGTGGTTTGGAACTGCACTAAACGCTGCAACCTAAATTGCGTTCACTGCTATTCGCGCTCTACCGATGAAGGGGCAAGCGGCGAGATGACCACCGCCGAGGCCAAGGCGATGATAGATGACCTCTCTACCTTTGGCGTGCCCGTCATCCTCTTTTCGGGCGGAGAACCTTTAACTAGGGGTGATCTCCCGGAACTCGCCGCCTATGCCAAAGAGAAGGGGCTTCGGGCCGTCATCTCCACCAACGGTACTTTGATCGACAAAAAGGTGGCCGCCACGTTAAAAGAGATTGGTCTTTCTTACGTGGGCATCAGCATCGACGGCTTAAAAGAGGTTCACGACGCTTTTCGCAAAAAAGAGGGCGCGTTTGAGGCGGCCATGGTCGGCCTTAGAAACTGCAAAGAGGCCGGAATCAAAGTGGGCCTGCGCTTTACCATGAACGCTCGAAATGCCGCCGAGATTAAGGGCGTCTTTGACCTGATGGAAGAAGAGGGGATTCCTCGCATCTGTTTCTATCATCTGGTTTACAGCGGACGAGGGAGCAGTCTTCGCAAGGAGGATTTAAGCCACGATGATACCCGAAAGGCCTTGGATCTCATCATGGCCCGCACCAAAGAGATGTTCGAGAAGGGGATAAACCCCGAGGTCTTAACCGTGGACAATCACGCAGATGGCCCCTATCTCTATATGAAACTTTTACAGGAAGACCCGGAACGGGCAGCTAAGGCTCTTGAGCTTCTTAAGATGAATGGGGGCAACTCAACCGGGATAGCGATCGGCTGCGTCAGTTGGGATGGCAATGTTCACCCCGATCAATTCTGGCGGGGTCATCTGCTTGGCAACGTGAAGGAGAGGCCGCTGAGCGAGATTTGGAGGGATCTGTCCAATCCCCTCATGGCGGGGTTGAAGGATAGAAAGCCGCTCATCAAGGGCAGATGCGCGAGCTGCAAGTGGCTGGATATCTGCAACGCCAACTTTAGGGCTCGGGCTGAAGCCGTCACCGGGGATATTTGGGAGAGCGACCCGGCTTGCTATCTCACCGATGAGGAGATTGGACTGTAAAGCGGTCTTCAGCCACCAGCCACCAGTCGCCAGTTTTAGTATGGTTAAACATGACGTAAATGGGTATACTGATATCTTGTTTTTAAGAGATTTCTTAGGTTTTAATCTAGAAACTGATAACTGAAAGCTGGTAGCTGTTTTTCTGATGACTGGCAACTGGCAACTGTTTTTTGGTTTTTCCCTGAAGACTGGCGACCGGCAGCTGGAAATTGATAGTAAAAAGTTTTTTGTCTTTTTCTGGAGACTGACGACTGGCGGCTGAAGACTGGCAACTAGTAAGGGGGTGTAGCTCAGTGGGAGAGCGCTACCTTCGCAAGGTAGAAGTCGGCGGTTCAAATCCGCTCACCTCCACCAAATTCTTCCAGTTGGTTGTATATTTCTCTGCTCTCAACAAACAGGGTAGCCGTAAAATCCAACCTCAAGTTTTCAGGATGATTTGACGAGTTTTATGGTATGACATATAGTAATACCAGAGGTGAATCATGAAGACCGCTAAGATCGCAATCAGCATAAATTGGCAAACCCTAAAGAGGCTTGACCAGCTAGTTAAAGAGAAATCCATCCCAAGCCGGAGCAGCATAATTCAGGATGCCATAGAAGAAAAACTTAGCCGCATCGAACGTACCCGTTTAGCCGAGGAGTGTTCAAAGCTTGATCCTGCTCTTGAAAAGGAAATGGCCGAAGAGGGGATGCTTGGGGAGAGGGCCGAATGGCCCGAATACTAAGGGGCGAAATTCGCTGGGCCGACTTATATCCGGCTATAGGTAGCGAGCAAGCCGGAAGGCGACCCGTTGTAATTATTAGCCATGACGTTTTCAACGAACGTTCGGAAACCGTAATAGCGCTGGCCGTGACAAGCAGGCCCGGACATGCAGGTTTCCCTCTCACCTTAGCGTTGGATTGCCAAGACTTACCAAAACGTTCTTGGGTAAAGATCAATCAAATCAGGACGCTTTCGGTCGAACGCATTGGGGATGTTTTGGGCAGGGCATCCCATGAAGAAATGAATAAATTATTTGAAGGTTTGAGCGAAATAGTCGGCTAGGAAAGGCGATTAAGTTAGCCTTTGGGGGTCATCCGTGAATCTTAAGCAATTTGACGGGAGAGACTTTGAAAAAATATAACACCATATTTTTTTCGATGATCGCGCTAGTTTTTGCGGGTTTATATATACTTGCAAGACCCAAAATTCCCATACTCGTCTATCATAATGTTAAGGAGGAGTCCCTCTCAAAACCCAGTGCCATTAACATAACAAAAGAAGATTTGGAGACTCAATTTGAATATATCTCACAAAATTATAAATCACTCTCCCCTTCGGAATTAATCGATTATTACCAGGGAAAGAGAAATTTCATAGGCGAAAAACCCATCCTCATCACCTTCGATGATGGCTTCAAGTCGGTGTATAAATACGCTTTTCCGCTCGCAAAAAAATATGACGTAAAGTTTACGGTGGCCTACCTCCCAAGCGGGCGAAAACCCTACGTGACGGAAAATAAAATAAGTTGGGATCAACTTAGAGAGATGAAAGACTCAGGGCTGATTGAGATAGCAAGCCATTCTTTCAACCATTTTGACCTCAGCACTTTGAGCGATGAGGAGATCGAGTATCAGCTTGAGCACTCCAAGGAGGTTATAGAGGAAGAGATGGGATGCTGTGATCATCTGATAGTCCCCCACGGTGGTTGGGATAGAAGAGTGGCCAAAATAGCTAAAGAGGTCGGCTATAAATCTTTGTTTGTGACCGCAAACAGCATTAATCATGAAAATATTGTATTTAACAAATACAAAATATGGAGAATAACCGTATCGTCGAATGATAAGATCGAGGATATTTTAGATCCTAAAGAAGAGCGGAAGAGAGACTCTTAAACACCTTACTTTGGGGGTCAGATCACCTCCTTAAGATGACATTAAGCAGTGATTCAAGCTTTTCACCTCTTGCGCTGGGCACTACCTTCTCCTTGCCCTTTTCACCCCAAAATCATTAAAATAACCAAAGGAAAGTTTCTCAATCGAGTGGAAAGGCGCTAACGCTAATGGAGCATCAACCCATCAAAACAAACTGGTATGTCATCACCGGCGGGCCGAGTTCGGGCAAGACCACCATGGTCAATATGCTCAAAGAGCGGGGCTACAAGACCACGATCGAGCGCGCCCGCCATTACATCGATACTCAGAAGATCAAAGGAAAGTCCATCGAGGAGATAAAGGCGAACCAGCTCGCCTTCCAACAAGAAATCATCGATATGCAGATTGCAGAGGAAGAGGCGCTCTCACCCGATGAGGTGGTTTTTCTAGATCGGGCTATTCCTGATGCCTTAGCTTACTACCGTTTTTTGAACCTTGAAGAGGACGAAAAACTCAAAGACGCGCTTTGCAGGTTCACCTATAAGAAGGTATTCATCCTGGATTTGCTGCCCTTGGTAAATGATTACGCTCGCACTGAGGACGAGGCCGCTCAAAAGAAGATTCATCGCCTGCTTATCGCCGTCTATAAGGCTCTCTCCTCAGCGGTCGTTCACGTTCCGGTTTTGCCTCCGGTTGAGCGAGTCGAGTTCATCCTCAAGAATCTTTAAAATTTCCGGCTAAACTCTTATCGAAGGCTTGTGCGAAAGAAGCGGAGATCATGAAGGCCATAGAAGATTTGCGAAAGCGGACGCGTGAACTCAAAATCGAGACCTATGCACTCTACTTCGCCTATCGTGATTCTAAGGTTTCCTGGTATGCCAAGGTCTTTTCGGCCCTGGTGGTTGCGTATGCCTTTAGCCCGATCGATCTCATTCCCGACCCGATACCAATCCTTGGCTACTTGGACGATCTTATTCTCGTGCCGCTTGGCATAACCTTGGCCGTAAAGATGATCCCAAAGGAGGTCATGGCCGAAGCCAGATTAAAGGCCGAGTCCCTAAAGGAGAAGGGAGCGCCTAAAAACCTCTGGGCCGCTGCCATCATCGTAATCATCTGGCTTCTGCTAGCCGCTTTGGTCTTACGCTGGATTTTACGGATTATCAAGGAGACGTAAGGGGCCTTTAACTCCAAAAGATATGACGGCTTCGTAAAGACATGCCGGCATCTCACCGTAAAGCAGCCAATTTTTAACCAGGGGTCAATCAAGAGGCTTAAAGGGTTAGAAGTCTTATCGGCAAGGCGCGTTTCTCTAAAAGCCTAAGATTCTTTTCAGGGGAGATATGCTAAAATTTTATTGAGAACGATCCAAATGAGCGGATGCGATTCTTGGGAGAACCGGGGAAAATGATCTACTCTGTGCTAGCGGTAATGGTCGCTATTCTTCATGGTTTACTTGTATCAATCCTTTTTGTCGGGGTCTTCTTCGCCTTGTTTAACAAACTAAAGAAATGGCCGGTTCTGGAAAAAACTTATCTATCCTTCGCTGTTTCAATGATCGTTTCTTATGTTTTTACCGGTGGTTGTTATCTGACAAATATAGAACAGTGGCTATGGAGAGAAGCCCGCTCACCTTTTGCCTATTCCGGTGGTTTTATCTCTCATTATCTCGGCTTGGTTGGAGTTAAAGTAGACGACGACAGTGTTTACTGGGTCTTGGTTTTTAGCCTAATCCTCGGCCTGGGTTCCTACATCATTCGATATTGCCTAATGAGGCCGAAGGGCGGCCTTCGCGGCAGGGCTTAAAAGCAGCTTAATCAGTTCGGTTTAAATTCTCAAACCCTATCAAAGTTTCACGTTGTCTACTTGTGTTAGAAATAAAAAAACCTTTTTTGGTTAGAGGTGAAAATCGGGTTTTTACGGATTTTACGAGCGGGCTAAAGAGATTTACCTTTACGTTATGACCTGGATATTGGTATATTTTATTCAACCATGT
Organism: Actinomycetota bacterium; assembly: GCA_037441605.1. Taxonomy (GTDB): domain Bacteria; phylum Actinomycetota; class Aquicultoria; order UBA3085; family Oleimmundimicrobiaceae; genus Yes70-04. The sequence goes on from JBBIRY010000005.1 coordinate 28,145, forward strand.
ACCGATTTTTGCGCCCCTTAAACAACCTCATCCTTAAGACCTTCTTCCGCTTAAAGGTGGAGGAGGGCGTAGATATTCCAAAGGAGGGGCCGCTGATAATGGCCGCCAACCATGAGAGCCTTATCGACGGCTTCATCTTGGCGGCTTTAACCAAGCGGCAGATAACTTTTTTGGCCGCAAAGTTTCTCTTTGATATCCGTTTTGTCGGCTGGTTTTTAAGGAGCATAGGGGCGATTGCCGTCAAAAAAGAGGGTCAGAATTTGGAGAGCTTGAGGCGGGCGCTCAAGGTTTTGGAGAATGGCGGAATAGTCGCCCTCTTTCCCGAGGGCGGGATATACGAGAGCGATCTCTACTTTGGGGCCGTATATCTGGCCGCCAAGAGCG
>JBBIRY010000006.1:0-24858 GCA_037441605.1 Actinomycetota bacterium
TATTATGGGTCGTCAACCTCATGGCGCTGGTCCACGGCTTGAGCGAGGCAGACCTATCCGATCTTATGCTGAGGCTGGATCTTGCGCGCGGCGATAGAGACGCTCTTACAAGGACCCTTAGAGAGGCCCCCTTGGTCCAAGAGAGACTTTCAAAGGCAAAGATCAAAGATAGCGAGATCTTCCTTGCTTTGGAGGGAAGAGCTCTCGAAGAACTCGTCTTCCTTTACGCATTTAGTGATCAAAAGAGAGTTAAAGAGAGGATAGCCCTATATTTGAGCGAACTTTTAAGTGTCAAGCCGCTCCTTAGCGGCAGAGACCTGATCGCCCTAGGATTTAAGGAGTCGCCGTTGTATAATCTGGTCCTGAAAAAGCTCCTCCTCCTTCGCCTAGATAATAGGAATTTGAGCCGGGACGAAGAGGTGGAGTTGGCAAAAGATCTCTTCGAGCGGGAGGCTAAATAATCTTGAGCGGTTTTTTGAGCGCGATCATCTATCTTTTGGTGATATTTCCCTCCGTCATACTTCATGAATATATGCACGGTCAGGCGGCAAGGATGCTGGGGGATGATACGGCGTATCTTTCGGGCAGGTTGACCTTGAACCCCTTGCCGCACATCGATCCGCTTGGAACGATCATCGTCCCTTTGGTCTTAAGCCTTGCCGGTTCACCGGCCGTAATCGGCTGGGCAAAGCCGGTTCCGGTAAATCCTTATTACTTCAAGGATAGAAGGAAGGGGATGATGCTGACAAGTTTGGCCGGTCCGCTGACCAACCTTACCATAGCCGCTCTGGCGGGTCTTCTTATCAGGCTTAATCTTTTTTCTGCGGGTTCAATCTTCGGCTACTATCTCGTATACCTTTGCTATCTCAATATCTTGCTTGCCGTCTTCAACTCCGTTCCGGTTCCGCCGCTCGATGGGTCCAAGATATTGTCCGGTCTTTTGCCAAGGGAGCTGGCCAACAAGTACAATCGTTTAGAAGAATACGGGATGGCCTTAATCTTCATCTTGATCTTCGTCTTTGGCGGACCATTCTTCAGGGTTCTCGACATCTTCATCAATTTTTTCTTTCGCATCTTTGCCGGATAGGAAGTTCTTAACAGGAGGAGCATTTTGTCAAAGAGGGTACTTAGCGGAAACCGCCCGACCGGCCGCCTTCACATAGGCCACTATCACGGCGCGCTCAAGAATTGGATAAAGCTGCAGGATGAATACGACTGCTTCTTCTTCGTGGCCGACTGGCACGCTCTGACCACCAAGTACGATGAGACCGAAAGCTTAAAAGAGGATACCATCGACATGGTCATCGACTGGCTGGCGATGGGGCTCGACCCCAAAAAATGTACAATCTATAAGCAATCCGACTTGCCCGAGGTGTCTGAACTTGCCCTTTATCTATCGATGATAACCCCGATCTCTTGGCTCGAGAGATGCCCAACCTTCAAAGAGATGACCGAAGAGATCTCATACAAAGATATCGCAACCCACGGCTTTTTAGGTTATCCGGTCTTGCAGACCTCAGACATCATCATCTGCGGCGGCGAGATAGTTCCGGTCGGCGAAGATCAGCTTCCCCACCTTGAACTCGCCAGAGAGATAGTCAGGAGGTTCAATCACATCTACGGCGAGGTCTTTGCCGAACCCAAAGCCCTTTTGACCGAGGCCAAGAGGGTTCTGGGCACCGATGGGCGGAAGATGAGCAAAAGCTATGGCAACGACATCAAGCTGAGCGACTCGCCCCAGATGATAAAGTCGAAAGTTGTGGCCATGATCACCGATCCGGCCAGGATAAGGAGGGATGACCCCGGCCATCCCGAGGTCTGTTTGGTCTTTGGGCTGCATAAGGTCTACAGCGATGATGTCGATGATATCGAGGCGAAATGTAAGGCGGGCGAGCGGGGCTGCGTTGAATGCAAGGCGATGCTGGCCGAGCGGATCGCAGATTCCCTTTCCGGTTTTAGGGAGGCCCGCAAAGAGCTGGAAAAAGATACCGCTTTTGTCGAGGAGATCTTGAGAGAGGGGGCGGCCTCTGCCGGCTCCATCGCCAAAAAGACGATCCTTGATGTTCGCAAGGCGATCAAGATAGTTTGACCACCATTATTTTGGGAGATTTAAGTCGTGAGCTATAAGGTCAAGATAGAGGTCTTCGAGGGCCCCTTCGATCTCCTTTTGAACCTGATACTAAAAGAGGAACTTGATATCTACGATGTCCCCATCGCCGCCATCACCGAGGAGTATCTTTCGTATATCGAGCATCTTGAGGCGATAGATCTGGAATCGATGAGCGGCTTTCTTCTGGTCGCCTCGACCCTTCTTGAGCTGAAATCGGCAACTTTGCTTCCCAAGCGCTTCGAGGTCGAGATGTCAGATGAGGATGAGCCCTCACCGGAAGAGGTCAAAAGCAACCTCATAAGGCGTTTGATCGAATATAAGAAGTTCAAGAACGCTTCGATCAGCTTGGCCGCAAGATACGAGCTCCAAAGCCGGCTCCATCGGCGGGAGGCCGGCCCCGAAGAGAGGTTTTTGCGCCTGATCCCCGACCTTCTGGAGGGGGTCACGGCAGAGGACCTGGCCTCAGCCATCGCTAGGATCATGGCAAAGAACAACTCCTTTGCTATAGATACGACGCACATAATCGCAAAGCCGATACTCTTAAGTGAGGTCACTTCGTCAATCCTAAAGAGGCTTTCCAAGAATCGACGGCTAAACTTTAGAAGACTGACCGAAGAATGTGAGAGCCGTGAAGAGATAGTCGCCCACTTCTTGGCCCTTTTGGATCTCTTCAAGGATGGCTTCATAGAGATCGTTCAAGCCGTATCCTTCGGTGAGATAGAGATAGAACTCTTGGATGATTCCGATGGTAAGACTTTGAAAGGAGACTTAAACGGATAAGATAACAGCAGTCATCGAAGCCCTGCTCTTTGTGGCCGAAGAACCGCTCACCTTAAAGAAGCTTGCCAAGGTGACCGGGGCCTCTCAAGATGAAATAGAGAAGGCGCTTTCCAAAATCGAAAACGACCTCGCTGAACGCGAGAGCGGCATCCAGCTTCAGAGGCTGTCCGGCGGCTACCGCCTCTATACTCATCCGGCCTATGCCGAATATGTTGAGAATCTGGTCCTTTCGGCAGATTATCGCCGCTTAAGCCAGGCTTCTCTGGAGACTCTAGCCATAATCGCTTACAAGCAGCCGATCACCCGCCTTCTGGTCAGCAGCATCAGGGGTGTGAACTCATCGGGCGCCATAGCCTCTTTGGTAGAACGAGGTCTTGCGGCCGAAGTCGGCCGAGAGCGCGGTCCGGGCCAGCCGATACTCTATGGCACAACCAAGCTCTTTTTAGAGAACTTCGGATTAAACAAGCTCGATGATCTGCCTCCGATAATCGATTTCGCCCCCGATGAGGCCGTCGTCGACCAGCTTCAACTCAAGCTTACCGGCGAAAGCTTGGATACGAAGGAGAGCTGAGCCTTGCACTCAAGCGCCAACGCCGTTAGGCTGCAGAAGGTCTTAGCCGAGGCGGGCCTTGCCTCTAGAAGAGGCGCAGAAGAGATGATTCGCTCCAAAAGAGTGAGAGTCGATGGAGCCGTTGTCGATAAGGTCGGCATCAAGGTAGACCCCATTTCCCAGGTCATCGAGGTCGACGGAGAAAGGATCCATCCAAAGCTCAAAAAATATTACGTAATGAATAAGCCCAAAGGGTATCTGACAACCTTGAGCGATCCTTACGGCCGGCCGACCATTAAAGGACTTTTACCTAACGACGTCCGCCTCTTTCCCGTCGGTCGTTTGGACCTTATGAGCGAAGGTCTTCTGATCATCACAAACGACGGCGAGCTTGCCAATCGCCTGATGCATCCCAAGGGCAAGGTGGATAAGGTCTATGAGGTTGAAGTCAAAGGAGCGGTGGATAAGGAGGCCGCAAAACGCCTCGAAGAGGGGGTAGCCATTGAGGGGAGAATGACGGCTCCGGCCAAGATCACCGTGCTTAACAAGAGCGGCTCAAAGTTTAAGGTTACGATACATGAGGGGCGAAAGAGGCAGATTAGGCTGATGTTTGAGTCGATCGGCCACGAGGTCATCTTTCTAAAGCGGGTAGCATATGGTCCTTTAAAGATCGGCGACCTTATGAGTGGGAAGATTCGTCCCCTGGAATCATCGGAGGTCTCAGCGCTCAAGGAAGCGGCCGGACTTTCTTGAGAAGCTGTTTGACATCGGATTTGAGATTCTTTATCATCTTTTAAAATTTAATACTTTAGGCTTTTGGGGAAGGCCGTGAAAATCGGCCACGGGCCCGCCACTGTAACCGTAGAGCGATTCGCAAGCCTTTAAAAGGTTAATCCACTGTCACCCGTGATGGGAAGGAGCGAAGAGCGTTGAAGCGGAAGTCAGGATACCCGCCTAATTATCGTGCCTTCGCGGAATGAGGTAGAAATATCCATCATCCCGGCTTTAAGGCTTGGGATTTTTTATTTTCTAAACTAAAACTTAAGGAGAAGGGATGAAAAAAAGAGTTTCAACCATTTTGCTTGCCTTGGCGATGCTTATTTCGACAAGCGCCATTTCCGGCTGTACGAAGACCGGATCCAAGGACGCCTTGGGATCTGCTATCCAAGTCGTCGATGATTTTGGCCGAAAGGTTATCCTTGAGAGCGCCCCCGAAAGGATCATCTCCTTGGCTCCAAGCAACACCGAGATACTCTTTGCCCTCGGTCTTGGGGAGAGGGTTGCCGCAGTGACCGATTTCTGCGACTTCCCGCTAGAGGCAAAAGAAAAGCAAAAGGTGGGCGGGTTTTCAGAGCCCAATCTTGAGCGCATCGTCGAGATATCCCCGGACTTAATCCTTGCGACCTCGATGCATGCGAAAGAAATCGAAAAACTGGATGAGCTTGGGCTCAAAGTCTTCGTCATCGACTCCAAGAGTCTTAAAGATATCTTTTCCGCCATCGATAAGGTGGGAAGCTTAACTTTGAGCAAGCCTCAAGCAAAGGCTCTGATAGGCAAGATGAGCGAGCGCCTCTCTGAGATCGACAAGAGACTTGCCGGCCTTCCGGCACCTGAGAAACCCTTGGTCTATTATGAGATCTGGAACGACCCCTTGATGACGGTTGGCAAGGACGGCCTTATAGCTGAGGCTATAAGGAGGGCCGGGGGAATGAATTTGGGAGACGGTTTGACCGGTGAATACCCCGAGTTGAGCCTGGAGAAAATAATCGAGAGTGACCCAAAAGTAATCATCGCGCCTAAGGGAAGCATGAGCGACCCGGCCATCGTTAAAGAGAGAGCTGGCTGGGAAGAGATATCAGCCGTTCAAAATGATAGAGTTTACATCGTAGATGAGAGTCTTCTTGTGAGGTTCGGCCCAAGGATAGTCGACGGCATCTATTATATGGCCGAAATGATCCACCCGGAAAGATTCTAATCGCTCTGAAGAAAGCGGTTTTAAAAAGAGATGAACCGTATCAAAAAAGAAGAGATGATTCTGATAAGTCTTCTAACCCTGGCCCTGATCGCTTCGATTATCGTTGCGACCATGGTCGGGGCGGTCAAGATTCCTCTTGGATTCTTCGTCTCTTTAATAGGCGCAACCTTTAACGGGTCCGGTAGCCCCACTCTGAGCGGCGGGCCGGATTACGCGACGATCATTTTAAAAATAAGACTTGCCAGGGTCTTTTTGGCCTTACTCGTTGGAGCGGCTCTTTCGGTGTCGGGCGTCGTCTATCAAGGGATATTTAAGAACCCGATGGCCGACCCTTACGTGATCGGCGTCTCTTCGGGGGCGGCGCTCGGCGCAACGATCGCCGCTCTTCTAATCAAGAATCAATCGTTTTGGGGTTTCTCCTTCATAACCCTATTCGCATTCGCCTTTGGAGTTTTGGCCGTATTTATCGTCTACCGGATATCCAAAGGGAGCGGGCGGGTCTCGGTTGAAACTTTGCTTTTGGCCGGCGTGGCCCTAGGCGCCCTCTTTCATGCCATGACCTCCTTTATAATGGTCTTTGCCAGCCGCGACCTTCACTTCATCATCTTCTGGCTCATGGGAGGCTTCTCTTCAAAGGGTTGGGATCATGTCCTGATGCTCGCCTTCTTCTCATCGCTCACTCTGCCCTATATCTATCTTCACGCCTTCCAGCTCGATCTGTTTCTTTTAGGAGAGGAGAGGGCAAGTCAGCTTGGAGTCGATGTCGAAAGGACGAAGAGAAGCCTTATAATCGCCGCCTGTCTCCTTTCGGCGGCCGCCGTTTCGGCGAGCGGGATCATCGGTTTTGTCGGCCTCATCGTGCCCCACATGCTTCGTTTAATCGTCGGCCCAGATCACAAGATGCTCATCCTCGCTTCAGCTCTATTTGGAGCGGTCTTTCTGATCCTGTGCGACCTTCTGGCCAGAACGGTCATGGCTCCAACAGAGGTTCCGCTTGGCATAATCACAGCCCTCTTTGGGGCCCCGTTCTTCATATATCTTCTTAAGAGACGGAAAGGGTATTAGAGCCGATGGCAGAGACCGCCTTAAGCCTTAAAGAGATAAACTTCGGCTATGCTTCGGGTGAGAACTTGATAGAGGTAGAGCTCAATATCGAAAAGGGCGAATTCATCGGTCTTATCGGGCCAAACGGGTCTGGAAAATCTACCCTCATCAAACTGATGGCCGGGATGACTCCCAAGAAGGGCGAGATCAGAATATTTGGCCGAGAGGTAAACGAAATGAGCCCAAAGGAGCTCGCAAAAACCGTTGCGGTCGTTCCTCAAAGGCTTTCGATAGACTCTCCCTTTACCGTCCGCTCCGTTGTGGCGATGGGCAGAAATCCTCACTTTGGCAGGTTTGGAAATTTAACAAAAAAAGATCTAGAGGCGGTTGATAGGGCGCTCGCTATGACCTCTATCGCTCATCTTGTCAGCCGCAAAGTGACCGAGCTTTCCGGCGGCGAATATCAACGGGTGATCATCGCCCAAGCTTTAGCCCAAGAGGCCGAGGTATTGCTGCTGGATGAACCCACTTCCCATCTAGACCTCTCCCACCAACTCGAGATAATGGAGCTGATAAAGGAGCTAAGCTTAAATGGCAAGACGATACTTGTCGCCATACACGATCTAAATCTTGCCGCAGCCTACGCAAGGCGGCTCATATTTTTGAGGTCGGGCCGGGTTCTGGCTGACGGAACCTTGGAAGAGTCTTTTACCTCTCAAAATATCTTTCGAACATTTTCCGTTCCGAGCCTGGTCCACAAGAACCCGCTTACCGGAAGGCTCTTTGCAACCTACAACTTTGACGCCGCTAAATCCGTTGATGCCAACCGACCGGCAGGAGTTGGCCGAATCCATCTCATCTGCGGCAGCGGGAGCGGGGCGGCGATTATGCGCGATTTAACCCTCATGGGCTATGAGATTTCGGCCGGAGTTCTAAACGCGTTAGACAGCGATGAAGAGGTGGCCAGAGCTCTCGGGGTGCCCGTCGCTCTAGAAGCGCCGTTTTCGACCATCTCCAAAGAAGCTTTCATTTTTGCCAAAGAACTCATGGATGAAGCGGATGCTCTAATAGTTGCAAATATCCCGGTCGGCAAGGGTAATTTTAAAAATTTAGGGCTAATTCGCCCCGCTCTTAAAGCCAAAAAACCCGTCTTCATACTGGATGAGACGCCCGCCAAGGAGCGAGATTTTTGCTCGGGAAGGTTTAAGGGGCTGATCGACTCCGTTTTAGCGCAAGGGGCGGTCAGAATCGAGTCCAAGGGCGAACTTATGGAGGCCGTAAATAAGTGGGGGAAAAGAAGATGAGCGAGATCATCTTGATCTTGGGCGGGGTCCGCTCAGGAAAGAGCGACTTTGCGCAAAGCTTGGCTGAAGGCGAGAGTGAGGTGGTCTTTTTGGCCACCGCCAAAGCGAGCGACCCCGAGATGAGGGCTCGAATCGAAAGCCATAAACAAAGCAGGCCCGAATCTTGGCGGACGATCGAAGCAGATCTTGACCCCGGCCAAGCTCTCATGGGCAGGGAAGCTAAGGCTGTGATCTTGGATTGTTTAACCGTGCTTGTTGCCAACATTATGGAAGAGGCCTCTTTGGCCAAGAAGGACTCGGCCAAGCTTATCGAGGGCCGCTTGGAGTCGATAATTAAAGCAGCCGATGAGAGCGGTTTAAGGCTGATAGTCGTCTCCAATGAGGTCGGATCGGGGATTGTGCCCGTTGCCGGGGTCGCAAGGGAATACCGCGACCATTTGGGCAAAGCCAACCAGAGATTCGCCGCTCAAGCAAAGGAAGTCTATCTGATGGTGGCCGGTATCCCGGTCAAGATAAAGGGGTAGGATACATGACGGCCAAAGCTCTCATGATACAAGGAACCGGGTCATCCGTTGGGAAAAGCCTGATTGCAGCCGGACTCTGCCGGATATTCTCCGACCTTGGAGTCGATGTTGTTCCTTTCAAGTCTCAAAATATGGCTTTAAACTCCTTTGTGACAAAAGAGGGCCTCGAGATAGCAAGGGCTCAAGCGGTACAAGCGAGAGCCGCCCGGGTCGAGCCATCGGTCGATTTCAACCCGATTCTGCTTAAACCGATCGGCGACTCGTCTTCCCAGGTGATAGTGACCGGGAAAGCCATCGGCAACCATTCGGCCAGAGCTTATCACATTGAACTTAAAGAGATGGCTAAGGAAGCGGCGGACAAATCGCTTAAGCGATTACAAAGAGAGCATGAACTGATCCTCATCGAAGGGGCCGGAAGTCCGGCCGAAGTCAATCTCAAAAGCTTGGATATGGTAAATATGGCCGTCGCCAAAGCGGCGAAGGCACCGGTCCTTCTGGTTGGAGATATCGATAAGGGCGGTGTTTTGGCTTCCCTTGTGGGAACTCTGGAACTTTTGGATGGGGACGAGAGAAAGCTAATCCGTGGGCTCATCATCAACAAGTTTCGGGGTGACTTAAGCCTTCTTGAGCCGGCGATCGAATTTCTCAAAGAGAGGACGAAAAAACCCGTTCTTGGCGTCGTTCCATTCATCGGGCGAACCGGGATAGAGGAGGAGGATGGGATCGCCGCCCCGCTTGGTGATGATGAAGGCTTCGAGATAAGGGTTGCCGTGCTTCGCTTGCCTAAGATATCGAATTTCACCGATTTCGATCCCCTCGCCCTCGAAGACGGGGTGAGGCTTCGCTATGTCGATCGGCCAGAAGAGATTGATGGCTCTGATTTGCTGATCATTCCGGGCAGCAAGAACACGATTTCGGATTTGAAATGGCTCTATTCAAAGGGTTTCAAAGAAGCTATCCATCTTTTTCACCGATCCAAAAAACCCATCATCGGGATCTGCGGCGGCCTTCAGATGCTCGGAAAGAGCATAGCCGACCCAGAAGGTTTCGATGGAACGCAAGGAAAGGCCGACGGTCTATCTCTTTTGGATATCGAAACCGAACTTGCCGAAGATAAGGTGGTCAAGCGGGCTTTGGCCGAAATAATCTTGGAAAGCGGACCTCTTTCAAACTTAAAGGGACACAAGCTTGAGGGTTATGAGATTCACCACGGCCGCACCATCGCCTGTGGCAGCAAGGCAGCCTTCGAGATCATAGGCGCAAATGGCCGGCAAAATGACGGCTTTATCGATGACGAAGGACTCGTCTTTGGAACCTATCTTCACGGCATTTTCGAAGACGATAAGCTTCGCTCCTTTCTACTCTTATGGATATCTAAGATGAAAGGCATAAAAAGGAGGGCTTTGCCAAAAAATTTCAAAGACTCCTCGGAGGCGAGCTTAAATGCATGGGCCGCCGTCTTAAAAGAGAGTCTCGACATCGACAAGATAATCGAGATCACCGGCCTTAATCTTAAGGACCGGTCATGATCGCGATCGCTCTGGCCTTCATCGCGGACGGCTTCTTTGCCGATCCAAACTACGCTCTCCACCCGGTGAGGCTGATCGGCAGGCTTATCGAGGTGCTTCAGGTTAGACTTGAGGGTAGATTTAAGGGGATTTTCGATTATTTTGCCGGAGGCTTACTTGCGGTTTTAACCGTTGGGGTTGCCTTTTTGGGATCACACCTTCTGATTTTCTATTCTTTCAGACTTCATCCTGCGCTTGCCGTTGTCATAGAGGTGTTTCTGATCTATTCGGCCATGAGCCCAAAGGAGATGTTCCTTAGGGTGAACGAGGTCTTAAAAGAGATAGACCTCAAAGATCTGGGTCAAGCAAGGCTCGTGCTCTCCGAGATGGTTGGACGAGATACCGGTTCTCTAAGCCTTGACGGCTGCTTGCGAGCTCTAATTGAGACGACGGCAGAGAACATAACCGATGGAAGTATAGCCCCGCTGTTCTACGCGGCAATCGGAGGGGCTCCTTTAGCCATGGCCTATCGGGCCGTAAATACCTTGGATTCGACCGTGGGCTATCGGAATGAAAGGTATTTAAGATTCGGCTTCTTTGCGGCAAAACTCGACGACCTCGCAAATTACATTCCAGCCAGAATCTCAGCTTTGTTGATGATTCTTGTATCCCCATTTTTTGGGCTCGATTGGAAGTCCGGTTTTAAGACGTTGATAGAGGACGGCAAGAAACACTTAAGCCCAAACGCCGGCCTTACCGAAGCTGCCGCTGCCGGTCTCTTCAACCTAACGCTAGGCGGTCCAAGCAGATATGGCGGAAAGGTCGTCCACAAAGCGACCCTCGGGAAAGGCCAAGTTCAGCCTAGCACAAAGATAGCTTACGTTTGCGCTCGCCTCCATTATCTTGTGGCAATCTTTGCGGCTTTGATTTTTGCACCTTTAAGATGGGCCATTATTGCCGGTGGGCTCCCATGAGGGGCTTGATTTCAGCGATAAATTTTCTGACCGTCGTCCCTATCTCGCAAAGAAGGGGGCGAAGCGAGGCGGAGCTTTCGGCTTCGGTCCGCTACTTTCCTCTTGTCGGTCTGATTTTGGGTCTTATTTTGGCCGGCTTTGACCGGCTCCTTACAAAATCGTTGCCGCCCATGGCTAGCGCTGCCATCCTCATCACCATCCTTACCATCTTGACGGGGGCGATTCACTTGGATGGACTGGCCGATACCTTCGACGGCATCTTCGGAGGCCGCGGCGACCGCAAAAAGAGCCTTGAAATTATGCGAGGCAGCGAGGTGGGCAGCTTTGGAGCGGCCGCGATGACACTGGATATTCTGCTAAAAGTCACCCTTATAGCTTCACTTAGCGGAAAGCTTCGCTTGGCGGCCCTGATCCTCTTTCCCTTTGTGAGCAGAGCGGTCCTTGTCTTTTCGATGGTCATCTTCCCCTGCGCAAGGAGGGACGGCAAGGCTAAAAGCTTCTCGGTCCATCATGATCTAAAAAGCCTTGCCGCCGCGGCGTTCCTTTTGACCGTGGCCGTTTGGACCAACCCAAGCTTTATTCCCGCCATCTTGGCCGCGCTCTTTTCATCCCTTCTTATGGCTTACCTTTTAAGCGGACGGCTCGGCGGGCTTACCGGAGATGTCTACGGAGCCCTCGTTGAGCTTTCGGAGCTTTTTTTTCTGCTCTTTTTGGTCATTGGGGGCGGCCCGTGGAGCTGATGATCCACGGCGGCGAGCCGATGAAGTCCTTCGAAAGGCTCGGCATCGCCCCAAGGAAGGTCATAGATTTTAGCGCAAACGTAAGCCCTTTGGGTCCGCCCAAGGCCGTCATCGACTACTTTCGAACCATCGGGGCAAGCGAAATAGCCGACTATCCGGAGGCGGACGGCTCGAAATTAAGGGAGCTGATAGCCAATGAGAGGGGCGTAAACGCGGAGAATATCGTCCTAACCAACGGCAGCATAGAGGCGATCTTTCTCATCGCAAGCCGCTTGATCGACCAAGGGCGGCCATCGCTCGTCGTCTCGCCGAACTTCTCCGAGTATGAATCGGCGCTGAAAGCTTATGGTAAGAGGGTTGAGAAGCTCTATTTAAGCGAGGCTGATGGCTTCGATCTGCCAAAGGCTATTTTTGAAACCGCATTTGAAGAGTACGGGGCCGTCTTCATCTCCAATCCCAATAACCCGACCGCAAGGCTCTTTTCCAAAAGAGATCTCTTAAAGATCATCGAGCGGGCAAGGGATTCATCCTGCCTGGTAGTCGTCGATGAGGCCTTCATGGATTTCGTCCAAGATAAAAGCGAAGAATCACTCATGAGCGCGGTAAATGAATTTGAGAATCTGATCATCCTCACTTCTCTGACCAAATTCTATTCTCTGGCGGGCCTAAGGATCGGCTATCTTGCCGCCGCGCCCCCTCTGGCCGCGGGCGTAAACTCGGTCAAGCCGCCCTGGAATTTAAGCCGCCCCGCTCAAGAGGCGGCTAAGCTTGCCATCGAAGATACCTCGTTTGCCGAGTTCAACATGGAGGAGACGGCCAGGCTTCGCTCAGCTCTTAACGATGGGCTTGGCATTATCCAAGGGATAAGGGTCTTTCAATCCAGCGCCAACTTCATCCTGATAAAGGTGGACGAAGAATTGATTTCTGGATCCGACTTTTTCGCCGCCCTTTTGGAGCGCGGCATCCACCTTAGGGACTGCACGTCCTTTGACGGTCTTAGCGGCGGCTTCTTCCGCATTGCGGTCAGAAAGGAGGAAGATAATACAAAACTGATCGAAGAGATATCCGATTTGATGGACAAAACCTAAAGGAGGCATTGATTTGGAGATAAGTGAGATCGACGCAAGGATAAAGGATTTGGACGGTGAGGCGATTATCCAAGCCCAGGCCAGACTGGACTCCTTAACCAAGCCTCAAGGCAGCCTCGGCGCTCTCGAAGAGATGGTCAAAAAATTGGCCGGAATATATCGCACCTCAAAGCTTGAGCCGGTCCAAAAGACCATATTCGTCATGGCGGGCGACCATGGGGTTACGCGCGAGGGGGTGAGCGCCTTCCCGAGCGAGGTCACCCCTCAAATGGTCTTGAACTTCCTCGCGGGCGGGGCGGCCATAAACGTGCTCGCCCGCCATGGGGGAGCCCAAGTCGAGGTGGTCGATATCGGGGTGGCAGCAGAGCTGGAAGCGGACGGTCTCATCTCAAAGAAGGTCAAGCTTGGCACGGATAACATGGCAGAAGGGCCGGCCATGACGAAGGAAGAGGCGCTCCAAGCGATCGAAGTCGGAATGGAGCTTAGCTTAGCCGGGATCGAGGCGGGCGCAAGAATCCTTGGCACCGGCGACATGGGTATCGGAAATACCACCCCGAGCAGCGCTCTTGCCCACATTCTGGCCTCCTGCCCGCTTGATGATGCTGTCGGACGCGGCACCGGCATCTCGGGTGAGGCTCTCAAAAGGAAGAAGGAAGTGATAGCCCGGGCAATCGAGATCAACCGGCCAAACGCCGACGATCCTTTGGACGTCCTCTCCAAGGTCGGCGGCCTGGAGATAGCCGGACTTGCCGGCCTCATCTTGGGCAGCGCGCTTGGCGGGATTCCCGTCGTCATAGACGGCTTCATCTCCTCGGCTGCGGCTTTGGTTGCGGCCAAGATCGCTCCCAAGAGCGTGGATTATATGATTGCCTCCCATCAGTCGGTCGAACCCGGCCACCGGGCGATCCTTGCCAGTCTCGCCTTAAAACCGATCTTGATGATGGATATGCGTCTTGGGGAGGGGACGGGAGCGGCTCTGGCCATGGGGATGTTGGACGCCGCCATAAAAATATATAATGAGATGGCAACCTTCACGCAAGCGGGAGTCTCCAAGGAGCTGTAATAACGATGATGACAAGGTTATATCTCGCCCGTCACGGCGAGACCGAATGGAATTCAAAGGGGAAGTATCTGGGCCTAACGGATCTTCCCCTGACCGATACCGGCCGCTCCCAAGCGCTTGCACTCGGGAAATATCTTGAGGATAAGAAGGTGGAAGCGGCCTATTCGAGCCGGCTTCTACGGGCCAAAGAGACGCTCAAGATAGCGACATCGAATCTGGATATCACCCCCGTCCAGCTCAAAGGTTTGAATGAGATAGATTTCGGCCACTGGGAGGGGTTGACTCACCAAGAGATCGAAGAGTCTTACGGCGACCTGATCACAAATTGGCTCACCGACGTGGAACGATACCGGATACCGGGCGGTGAGCTATGGAGTGACTTCAAAAAACGCATCAATGAGAGCGTAGAGAGAATAGTTGCCGAGAATCAAGGCAAAGAGGTCTTGGTCGTCAGCCACGGAGGGGTGATCAAGACCATAATCGCAAATATCTTAGGCATGGAGCCGGTGGGCTTTTTGAAGCTCCGCCAGGATAAGGGAGCCCTTAACATCGTCGAGTTCTATGGTCACACGGCGATGGTGACCCTCTTCAACGACACCTGTTATCAGAAGCATATTTAAATTCTCACCGATTTAAGCAGGCAGTTTATTGAGGAAACCACCTCGATGTGCTAAACTCCATTCATCTTTTATAAGGGTTGCGGTCGGAAGCGAAGGGGAGAATGAAAGGTTCATTTCGGCCCCAAGCGAGGCTCTCATACCATAAGAGGTCTTTTTTAGACACCTAAAAAGGCGGTGGAAACAGATGATTGTCATAATGAAGGATAGCGCGAGCAACCAAGAGATAGATCACGTAATCGAAGAGCTGGAAGCGCTCAAGCTCGAGGTCCACATCTCAAGGGGTAAATTTAGGACCATAATCGGGATCATCGGCGAAGAGGAGATGGTTGAGACCATTCCCTTAGAGGCCTTTCCCGGTGTCGAGCGGGTCGTACCCGTCCTCAAACCATATCGCCTTGTCAGCCGGGAGTTTTGCGCGGATGATACGGTCATCGAGACCGGCGGTTCAAAGATAGGCGGGGGCTACTTCGGCGTCATCGCCGGGCCTTGTTCTATCGAATCGGAAGAGCAAGCTCTGATGATAGCCGAATCGGTCAAAGCGGCCGGTGCCACTATGTATAGAGGCGGAGCCTTCAAGCCGAGAACCTCGCCCTATAGCTTTCAAGGCTTAGGGATCGAAGGCCTTAAGATATTGGCAAACGTTCGAAAAGAGACCGGCCTTCCCATAGTCACCGAGGTCATGGATACCAGAGACGTCGAGGCCGTAACCACCTACTGTGATATCTTGCAGATCGGCGCCCGCAATATGCAGAACTTCCAGCTCTTAACCGAAGTCGGCAAGCAGCACAAGCCGGTCGTCTTGAAGAGGGGTTTTAGCAATACGATAGAGGAGTTCTTAATGGCGGCCGAATATATCGCCAAGGGCGGCAACCAGGAGATAATCTTCTGCGAGCGGGGGATAAGGACTTTTGAAACCTACACCAGAAACACTCTCGATATTAGTGCAATTCCACTTTTAAAGACTCTAAGCCACTTGCCGGTCATTGTCGATCCAAGTCATGCCACAGGCCGCCGCGATCTCGTAAAGCCGCTCTCAATGGCCTCTCTTGCAGCCGGAGCCGATGGCTTGATGATAGAGGTCCACAATGATCCCGAAAAGGCTCTCTGCGATGGGTCTCAATCTTTGAATCCAGCGGAATTTGAAAGCATCATGAAGGAGATCTCCTCACTTCTGCCCACATTTGCCAAAAGGATCGGTGCTTAATAGAAATGGAGGGCTTTAAGAGGGTTACCATCATCGGCCTGGGGCTAATGGGGGGCTCTTTGGGCTTAGCCATCAAGGCTTTGGATGATAAGATCAAGGTCGTCGGAGTCGCCAGGCGCAAAGAAGTGATCGATGAGGCACTTAAGATCGGAGCGATAGACGAGGGCAGCCTCGATATCGGTGAGGGAGTACGCGGCGCAGATCTTATCATTCTCGCCATTCCGGTTGGAAGCATGCTCCAAAAAGTTCAAGAGATGCTGAATGATTTAGCCGATGGGACCATCATAACCGATGTCGGAAGCACCAAAGAATCGGTCGTAAGAAACATAGAGGCGATCATTCCGAAGTCAGCTCACTTCATTGGGGGTCATCCGATGACCGGTTCCGAAAAGGACGGCATTTCGGCCGCAAACGCCGATCTCTTCAAAAGCGCGTATTACATCTTGACCCCAACCGAGAAGACCTCAAGCGAAGCCTTCAAACGCCTCCACTCTTTGATCGCCAAGATAAGTGGTCGGGTTATAGCCATAGATCCAAAGAAGCACGACCGTTTGGTCGCCTCGATCAGCCATCTGCCCCATCTCATCTCGGCCGCCCTGGTCAACTTGGCCAAGAGCGGCGAAGAGAAAGAAGAGAATCTCCTTCTATTGGCTGCAGGCGGCTTTCGGGATACGACGAGGATTGCAGCGGGAAACCCAGATATTTGGGTCGATATCTGTTTGGAGAATGACGAGGCAATTCTTGCTCAAATAGCCGAGTTTGAGCGGGAGCTAAATCTTTTTGAGGCGGCGATAAGGGGCAAAGACCGCGCTCTTTTGAAGGAAGCGCTCCTCAAGGCTCAAATAGCCCGCAAGAACTTGCCCGTCGCTACCCTAAAAGATATCAAGGCCCTAAGGGAACTCACCGTCTCGGTAAGCGATCGGCCGGGCACGATCAGCGACATTACCGTCTCGGTCGGCAACATCGGCGTCAATATCGAAGATATAACTTTGGTTCACTTAAGCGAAGAGAGCGGTCTCATCAAGCTCGTTATCGCAGGCGAGAGAGAAGCCGAGCGCGCCGCCAAAGTCTTGACGGAGAAGGGATACAAAGTCTCACTCTCCACGCTCATAGAAGGCGAAGAGAGATGAACCGGGTAGAGAAGAAGGGCAACCTTTTAAGGGTCACCAAAGCCTCCGGTCTTTCGGGCAGAGCAAGGGTGGCCGGGGATAAATCGATATCACATCGCGCCCTTATGATCGGCGCTATTTCAAACGGCAGCGTTGAGGTTGAAGGTTTTTTGCCGTCCAAAGATTGCTTGGCCACCTTAAGCTGCCTTGAGGCGATGGGGGTAGAAGCATCCTTTTCCTCAAAGACCAGTCTGACAATAAAGGGGCGGGGAATGAGGGGGCTCACCGAGCCCAAAGATATTCTCTATGCCGCCAATTCGGGCACGACGATGAGGATTTTGCCGGGCATACTTGCCGGTCAAGACTTCTTCTCTGTTATTGGTGGTGACTCCTCTCTTCTGGGCCGGCCGATGGGCCGGATAATCGAGCCCTTAAGGGCGATGGGCGGAAAGGTCTTCGGCCGAGCCAATGGGACCAAGCCTCCTCTTGCCATAGTCGGCTCGAAACTTAACCCGATCGATTATGAGCTTCCGGTGGCAAGCGCCCAAGTTAAGAGCTGCATCCTTTTAGCCTCTCTTTTTGCGGACGGCATAAGCAGGGTGATCGAGAAGGCTCCTTCGCGCGACCATACCGAAAGGATGCTAAGTCTCTTTGGAGCTAATATAAAAAGTGAGGACGGCATAATCGAGATCGAACCAAATGGTGAGTTGAATGCCCAAATGATCGATATTCCGGCCGACCCCTCATCGGCGGCCTTTCTGATCGCCGCCGCCCTTATCGTTGAGAACTCAAATATTGTCGTCGAATCGGTGGGAAGCAACCCCACCCGTTCAGCCTTCTTCAATGTGGTCGCTTCTATGGGCGGATCCATCGAAATGAGGGGTGAGAAGGCCATCTCCAACGAGCCCAGGGCCGATCTGGCCGCGGCCTCAAGCAGTCTTCATGCAACCCAAATAAGCGGCCCGATCATACCGAATATAGTTGACGAACTGGTCATATTTGCGGTTTTGGCAACACAAGCTAAGGGTCAGACGATTGTCAAAGACGCAAAGGAACTCCGGGTAAAGGAGAGCGACCGCATAGCCGCCGTGGTGGGCGAACTTAAAAAGATGGGGGCTCAGATTGAAGAGCAGCCTGACGGTTTTATCGTAACCGGGCCGACTCAGCTTCTTGGAGCCAATGTCGATTCCCACGGCGACCACAGAATGGCCATGGCTCTTACGGTGGCCGGTCTTGTGGCTCAAGGCGAGACTATCATCGCCGGGGCCGACTCGATAGATATTTCTTTTCCCGGCTTCATTGAGACCATGAACTCTCTCATCAAAGGAGGATCGGCTTGATCATCGCCATAGACGGCCCGGCCGCATCAGGAAAGAGCACCGTGGCAAAGAGGGTCGCCTTTTCCCTCGGTTTCGAATATTTAGACACCGGCGCCATGTATCGGGCGGTAACCTTGAAAGCCTTGGAGAGGTCGCTCAACCTGGCTGACGCAACCGTTCTCGGCAGGTTAGCTAAAGACCTAGACCTTTCGTTTTCAAGCAAGTCTAAAGGCGGCTCCATTATAGCCCAAGTATTCATGGACGGGCGGGATATAAGCGAGGATATACGCTCGCCCAAAGTTACGGCAAACGTCTCGGCCGTTGCCAAGATACCAGAGGTGAGATGCGCCATGGTCGGTCTCCAGAGGAGACTGGCCGAAGGTAAGGATGTCGTCGTCGAAGGAAGAGACGTCGGGACAAACGTCTTTCCCGAAGCCAAGCATAAATTTTTTTTGATCGCCTCAGCTAAGGAGCGCGCCGAAAGGCGCCACAAGGAATTCGATGAGAAGGGTTACAAGCTCGATCTGGCCGCTCTTGAGAAAGATATCGCTTCAAGAGATGCCATTGATACCACCCGCAAAGACAACCCCTTAAGAAAAGCCGATGATGCCGTGCTCGTCGATACCACCGGTAAAGACATCGACATGGTCGTATCAGAGATAATGAACCTCATAAAGAGCAAGGGTTGAGATATTGAGCGAGAAGAAGAACCCGGTCTACCGCATTTTTTTAGTCGTCGTGTCATCTCTCTTAAAACTCATTTGCGCTCTCGAAGTCGAAGGCGGCAGCGAGTTAAAGAGTGGGGGAGCCGTCATTTTCGTTGCAAATCATGTGACCGCCATCGATCCCTTTGTGGTGGCGGCCGCCCTCTCCAAAAGAAGCTTAAACAGCCTTGCCAAAGAGGAGCTCTTTAAATCGCCGATCTTAGCGGCTTTTTTAAGGAAGATCGGCGTGATTTCTGTCAGCCGCAGCAGATATGATCGAGAGGCGATCAAAATGGCCTTGGAAATTTTAAAGGAAGGCCGAGCACTTGCTCTCTTTCCAGAAGGGACGCGCTATCGGCTGGGCAAAGGCGAACTCGGTCCCCTTCACGACGGGGCGGCCATGATCTCTCTTTTGAGCGGGGCGCCCATCATTCCTTTAGCCATAACCGGAACCGATAAAGTGCTGCCCAAAGGGGCAAAGTTCATAAGGCCGGCCAAGGTAAAGGTCAAGATTGGAACCGAGATAGGAAGAAGCAACGACCGCAAGGAATATACCGAAAAGATCAGGGCCGCGATGCTTAAGCTTCTTAAGGAGGTCCAAGGTGAAGGTTGAGATAGCAAAAGAGGCCGGCTACTGCTACGGAGTCGAGCGCTCGCTCAATTTGGCCAAGAAGGCCTTGGCCAAAGAATCCGGTCCGATCAAGACGTTTGGCCCGATCATACACAACGACAAGGTCGTTGAATGGTTGAAAGAGAAGGGAATCGGCCCGATTGAATCCCTAAATGAGATTGAAGAAGGGGTTCTCATAATAAGGTCCCACGGCGTTGCACCCAGCGTAATAGAGGAGGCGAAAGCCAAAGGTCTTAAGATAATCGATGCCACCTGTCCCTTTGTCAAAAAGGCGCAAAAGTGTGGCCGAGATCTAGTCAAAAACGGTTACGAACTGGTGATCATCGGTGAGAAGGACCATCCCGAAGTCGTCGGCATCTTAGCGCACGCCGCAGCTTACGCCCATGTGATAGATGATCCGGACCAACTTGTTGGGTTGAACCTAAAGAGAAAGGTCGGGGTCGTGGTCCAGACGACTCAACCGATCGCCAAGGTCAAGTCGATAACGGCCAAGCTTTTGGAGGCCGCAAAGGAGCTTAAGGTTTACAATACGATCTGCGATGCCACAACGAATAGACAGGCCGCCGCGGCCGAGCTTGCCTTGCGGGTCGATCTTATGCTCGTCGTCGGCTCCAAGGCGAGCGCAAACACCACCCGCTTAGCCGAGATCTCCAAGGCTATAAATCCAAAAAGCTATCATATTGAAAGCCTTGATGATATCGATCTTTTCTGGTTTTGCGGAGCTGACAGCGTCGGCATAACGGCCGGAGCTTCGGCTCCGGTATGGATAATCGACGAGGTAAGAGACCTTATTGAAAAGATCGGCCAGCAATAGAGGTTTGAGCTCATCGCCTCTCAAAGGAGTCCGATGCCGGCAAAGGTCATCTTTGTTGAAGCAAACAGCCCAGCTGAGCGGGGCGGAATAATGCCGGGGGATATTTTGGTTAAAGTCGACTCCAAGGAGCCTCAAGATATCCTCGACTATCAACTAATGACGAGCAAGCCCTCTTTTGATTTTACCCTTAGAAGAGGAGGGGAGATGATCTTAGTCAGCCTAAATAAAGCAGAGGAGGAGCCGGTCGGGCTGACCTTCGAATCATCCGTCTTCGATTCCCTTAAGACCTGCAACAACCGCTGTCTTTTCTGCTTCATCGACCAGCTCCCAAAAGGGGTCAGAAAGAGTCTTCTTCTCAAAGATGATGATTTCCGTCACTCCTTTCTATACGGCAACTTCATTACCCTAACCAACCTAAAAGAGAAAGATATCGATCGCATAATCGAGCAGCGCCTAAGCCCGCTTTATGTTTCGATCCACTCCTTAAATACTAAGGTTCGAAAGGCGTTGATTAGGCCCAAAGGTGAAGACCTCGCAGTCTTTCATCTGAAGCGATTGACCACTGCAAAGATTGAGCTGCACATCCAGATAGTCCTCTGTCCCCAAATAAACGACGAAGGCGAGCTCAAAGAGACGATTAAAGGATTAAGGTCGCTAGGCTCAGTCGCTTCGATCGGGATAGTTCCGGTCGGGTTGACCGGCCACAGAGAGGGGCTTGAGCCCCTAAGGCCCGTCGAAAAGAAGGAAGCGTCAAAACTGATTAACCAAGTCTTCATGTGGCAAGAAGAGGAACTCAAGACGATCGGCAAGCGCCGCATCTATCTAGCCGATGAGTTCTATCTTTTAGCTCAAAGAGACTTACCCTCATTTGAAGAATATGAAGATTTCGATCAGCTCGAAAATGGGATCGGACTCGCCCGCCTCTTTTTAAACTCTCTCAAAGAGGAGCTTTTTGAAGAAAAACCAGACTTAAAAGGGGTCAAAGCTGCTATCTTAACCGCTGAACTCGCCTATCCGGTTATGGCTGAGGCGGCCCGAATACTCTCAAAGAGGGGAGTCTTGCTCGAAGTTTTGGCCGTCAAGAACACTTTTTTTGGGGGCGGAGTCAATGTGACTGGTCTCTTGACCGGCTGGGATATAATTGAAGCCTTGGAAAAAACCAAAGGCGAAGGACCGTTTCTGCTTCCAGATATCGTCATCAATCCAAACGGCCTCCTCTTGGACGACATGACCTTGGAAGAACTTAAAGAGAGGTCGAGGAGAGAGATAGTCTTGGTCTCACATACGGCGGAGGGTTTTATCGATGATCTCAAAAAACTTAAATCAGGTCGGTGACGAGTGGCACTAGTTGCAGTCGTCGGGCGTCCCAATGTCGGCAAATCGACCCTGGTAAACAGGCTTGCGAGCAGCCATAAGGCCATAGTCGATGAAGAGATCGGGGTGACCAGGGATAGAAACTACATAAATACAGATTGGGCCGGGAAGAACTTCACCATCATCGATACCGGTGGCATGATCTTTGGCGGACAAGAGGAACTGGCCGACTCCATCAAGGCTCAAGCCGTGTTGGCCACAGAAGAGGCCGACGCCATCATCTTCGTCGTCGATTCCAGGGTCGGTCCGATAAAGGACGATTTTGAGATAGCCAAGATTCTAAGGGGCGCAAACAAACCCGTCTTTGTCGTCGTAAACAAGGTAGACGATGTAAATAAGGCCTATGAGGCCGGCGAGTTCAACTCCTTAGGCTTAGGTGAGCCCTTTCCCGTTTCGGCCCTCCACGGACTTGGAACAGGCGACCTTTTAGATGAACTTGCCAGGGCGACCCATGAAGATGAAAAAACCGAGAGCGAAGAGGAAGGGGCGATATCGGTTGCCATCATCGGCCGGCCCAACGTCGGCAAATCATCGATCTTCAATCGCCTCATCGGAAGCGAGAGGGTGATCGTCAGCGACATCTCAGGCACCACGCGCGATGCCATCGATACGATCATTGAGCGCGAGGGTAGCAGCTATCGCTTCATTGATACGGCGGGCCTTCGAAAGAAGAGCCGAATCGAAGGAGTCGAGTATTATGGCATGGTTAGAGCTCTTCGGGCAATCGATGAGGCCGATATAGCCCTTCTTATCATCGACGCTGAGGAGGGCGTAACCGAGCAGGATCAAAAGGTGGCCGATATGGCTGAGCGGCGCGGCCTTGGCATAATTGTCGTTTTGAACAAGTGGGATCTGGTAAAACCGGAAAGAATGGAGAGGATATTCGAAAACCTCGCCAAGCGCTTAAGATTCATTGAATACTCGCCCGTAATAAAAGTTTCAGCGTTGAAGAATAAAGGATTCAAGAAGGTATTTTCAACAATCGACGAGGTTGCGGCCGAGTTCAAAAAAGAGATATCAACCTCCAAATTGAACGCTCTCGTCCAAAAGATCAAAGCCAAAGGCCACACCGCCCAAAAAGGAGGCAAGCGGCTGAATCTTCTCTATGCCACTCAGGTTAAAACGGCTCCGCCGATCTTCCTCTTCTTTGTCAATGATGCGGGGCTCGTTGATGTATACTTTAAACGATATTTGACCAATCTGATCCGCGAGTCATTCGGGTTTTTAGGGGTTCCCGTCATCCTAAGGTTTACGGGTAAGGAAAAAAGAACGAGATAAGGCTCGGATAAGGGGATTATTTTGATCTATTTAAAAGTTTTATTTGCCGCCTTGGTCGGCTATCTCTTGGGTTCGGTCTCCTTTGCGACTATAATCGCCAAGCTCATCTTCAAGAAAGACCTAAGCCGGGAGGGAAGCGGTAACTTGGGTGCAACCAACGTCTTTAGAGTTCTTGGCAGGGGCCCTGCCACACTGGTATTAGCCGGAGATATTCTAAAGGGATTGATTGCGGTTGCGATTGCAAGTCATCTCTTTCCCGCAGCTCCAACCCTCTTCTCCTCTCTTTTCGCCGCAAAAACATATCCGCCTTCAAACCTGGATTCCTTTGCCGTCGTTCTTGCTTCTATGGCCGCCATCGTCGGCCATGTATATCCGATCTTTTTCGGATTCAAAGGGGGGAAGGGGGTGGCCGTGAGTTTGGGCGTCTTGATCGGCCTCATGCCAAAAGTCGGAGCCGTCCTTGTCATTTTTTGGCTGACCATCTTCACCATGAGCGGCTACGTCTCGCTCGGCTCGATCTTGGCCGCCGCGGCCTTTCCGTTCGCAACCGTCTATCTGCACTCCAAAAACATAGCGTATATAACCTTTAGCCTGATCGTCTCGGTTATGGTAATTTATAAGCACAGAACCAACATAGATCGATTGCTCAAAGGCAAGGAGAGCCGGTTTGGCAAAAGAAAAGGTTAAGCCAGCCCATCTAAAGAAGATTGCGGTCATCGGAGCCGGCAGTTGGGGGACGGCGGCCGCAGCCCTGCTTTCGGAGAAAGGCCACAAAGTAACCCTTTGGGCCCGAGATCAATCGCTCGTCGAAACGATGAATAAAGAGAGGGTAAATGTCCGTTACTTATCAGATGTCATTCTGCCGGGCGGACTTAAGTTTACCTCAGACATTGAATCCGCATTGAACGAAGCGGAGATAGCCGTGATGGCCGTTCCGTCCCACGCCATGAGAACCACAATAAAGATCGCCAAAAACTCTCTTGGGGGCAAAATTATCGTCAGTCTGACCAAAGGGATAGAGGCTGAAACCTATCTTAGGATGAGCGAGGTCATAACGGGCGAACTTGGCAAAGATTCGCAAAAATTAATCGCCGTCATTTCCGGACCCAATCATGCCGAAGAGGTGAGCCGCAAGGTTCCAAGCGCAACCGTCGCCAGCGCAGAAGAACCAAAGGTTGCACTCACAGTTCAAGAAGCTTTTATGACTCCATATTTTAGAGTCTACACCAATCCCGATATAGTCGGCGTCGAGATCGCAGCGGCCTCAAAGAATGTGGTCGCTCTTGCGACGGGGATGTCGGATGGCTTGGGCTACGGCGACAACACCAGAGCCGCCCTGATGACAAGGGGCCTTGCCGAGATGACCCGTCTTGGCATAATCAAGGGAGCCAAAGCGGCCACATTCGCCGGGCTTGCCGGCATCGGCGACCTCATAGCCACCTGCACCAGCCGTCACAGCCGAAACCGGGCGACCGGCGAGAAGATCGCCCTTGGCATGAGCTTAGAAGAGATAGAGGCCGAGACTTCTATGGTGGCCGAGGGAGTGCGAACCGCAAAGAACCTTCACGATCTCGCACTTAAGGCCGGCCTAGATATGCCCATAACCGAAGCGGTCTTTCGCGTGATTTACCAGGGAAAGCGGCCAAAGGATTGCGTGAGCGACCTCATGCAGCGGGGGGCCAAGGATGAAGGTTCAGCTTTAAGTTAACTCTCTCCTTGTCTGTTGGTATTAGAGTGCTATAATCTTTTTTGCAATTTAAAAAGAAACAATTTTAAGTCGGGGCGTAGCGCAGCTTGGTAGCGCACCAGGCTGGGGGTCTGGTGGTCGCTGGTTCGAATCCAGTCGCCCCGACCATTTTTTTAAGCTTTCAGTCCCCAGTTTTCAGACGCCAGTTTTTCCTGGCGGCATGAGGCTGAATTCTGGCGACTGTTTTTAGAATCCTCGGCCTCCGCATCAGCTACCAGTTTTCAGACCTCAGTGTTTTTAAAAAGCATTTGTTTTTTCAGGCTCCCGGCTCTGTTTTTTTGTCTTCTCTCCCCGCTCCCCACTAATCACTCCGGACTAAACGTGCCTAAAAATGATATGGCGATTTAAAAGAAGTTGTGAGTTTTTAGTTGGGAGTCGTTAGTGGGTAGCAAAAGCAC